>NZ_JAVFVX010000113.1:0-8430 GCF_033441795.1 Streptomyces sp. ADMS
CCCGCGGCCTCCACCTTGACAGGGTGGCGAGCACTCCAAACTGCTCCACAGGACCTTGCTGTTGTGTGCGAAGTAAGTCTCGCACACCGTCTCGCGTGCTCCCAACGGGATTTCCCGCCGTGAACCGACGCTGACCGCGAACCCCGGACTGCCTGCTCGCCGTCGCCGATCTGGTGGTTCTGGGTGACCGGTTGGAGGCTGGCTGGCTGGCCGATGTCGCTGGAAAAGCGTATCAGACCACGGGGGCAGCTCCGCGCACGCGATGACGCAGGTCGCGGGGTGTGCGGTCCGGGTTCCCGGGCGCTCCCGGGGGCGGCTGAGTGCGTGTCGGAGGGAGTGGGGGGCCCGGCACCGGGTACTTCCGGTCCCATGCGGATGAGTGTGCTCGATGTGGGTTCGAACACGGTTCGGCTGATGGTCGCGGACACCGAGAACGGTGTTCCCCTGCCGGCGCACACGGCGAAATGGCGGCTGCGACTCTCCGAGCAGGTGGAACCCGGTGGAAAGATCCCCGAGAGAGCCGTGCGGCAGCTCGTGCAAGCGGTCGACTCGGCCGCCGGGACCGCCCGGCGCTGGGGTGCCGGAGAGCCGCTGGCCTTCGCGACGGCGGTCGTGCGTTCCGCACCGAACCGGCTCGACGTGCTGCGGGCCGTACGGGTCGAGACCGGCGTACCACTGTGCACGCTGCCGGGAGAGGTCGAGGCCGCGCTCACGTTTCTGGGCGCCCGGCGGTGGATGGGCTGGCGCGCCGGGTCTCTCGTGCTGTTCGACATCGGTGGCGGTTCGCTTGAGGTGGCCTTCGGGCGCGGCCGGCTGCCCGACTTCGCGGCTTCGCTGCCGCTCGGTGCGGGCCGGCTGACCCGGGAGTTCTTCCCCGGCCAGGACCCGCCGTCCGAGGAGGACCTGAAGGCGCTGCGCCGCAGAGTGCGCCATGAGCTGCGGGATGTTGCCGCACGGCTCAGCTGGGAGGGGCCGCACATGGCGGTGGCGACCTCGCGGACCTTCCAGCAACTGGCCCGGCTCTGCGGTGCCGCACCCGGGCGCCAGGGTCTGTTCGTGGCGCGGCAGCTGGACCGGGCGGATCTTGGCGCGTGCCTGCGGCGACTCGCGGCCCTGCCGGCGGCCGAGCGGGCGACGCTCCCCGGCGTCTCCGCGCCCCGGGCCCCGCAGAGTCTGGCCGGAGCGGTGGTGGGGCACACGGCGATGAAGCTGATGGGCATCAAGACGCTCACCATCTGCCCGTGGGCCATCCGCGAGGGAGTGCTGTTGCGGTGCGTCGAGGACGGCGGGTCGTGGTGGACGGAGATCACCCGGGAAGCGGAGATGACCCAGAAGAGGGCCGAAGCAGCGCCCCCGGGACCGACGCCGCTGCGGATCGCGACCCCCGAGGGGTGATGCGCCTCCGCAGGCGAGCCGCTCCTCCCCTCTACCGTTCCTCCCGCCACTCTTCTCTGCCCCAGGAGGCCACCGGATCAGGGTCCTCTGACGCTGTCCGGAGTTCGGCGACGGTCTCGGCGATCCGCAGCCGCACCGGCTCGGGGAGCGCGTCACCCGTGACGGCGCCGACGAGGCTGTCGGCCACCTCGTGCAGTTTGGTGTTGGTGTTCTGGGAGACGGCGACCAGAACCTGCCAGGCATCCTCGGAGCTCAGGCCGAAGGACGCCATGAGGACGCCCCGGGCGAGGTCGATGACGGGCCGCGTCTGCATGGCCCGGCGGAGCTGGACCACCTCGATCCGCAGATCCTGGTTCGATTCGCCGAGCGCGGTGATGTCCGCCCCGAGGGTTGTCGCCGCCGCTGGGGGCGTGTCCGGAGGCGGGACGGCTTCGTCGGCCTCGCCCGGGACGGCGGTTTCGTCGGTCTCGCCGTCGACGGTGAACAGAGGCAGTGTGCCGGTGATCGAGAGAAGCCGGAACACCGCGGCGCCGGCCGCCCGAATAGTGATGATCTTGCCGTCGTCCAGGGCCCGCCTGCGGAGGCGCAGCAGGACGTTGAGTCCGGAGCAGTCGCAGAAGTCCACGCCGCTCAGATCGAGATCGATGCCGCGGTCCGAGCGGGTGAGGGCCTGGCGCAGGCCGTTGTGCAGTGCCTGCTCGGAGACGATGTCGATCGCACCGGACACCACGACGAGCGTTTTGTAGCCCGAGGGGTGTGTCTCGATCCCGAGCAGGGGCGTCCCACCGTCGGTCCACCGAGCGACGGCCGGTGCCAAGGGGACTTTGTCCGCCACCGTGAGCTGCGTGGCAACTGCGCGTTCTGACATTGCGGCCACTCCGTAGGCATCGGTCTGTTGGTGCCTCCTCAAGCCTCGGTCCAGAGACCGTCGTACGTCAAGAGATACATGAAATCAAGTTCACCCTTTTGAATTCGCGAATCTATCGGCCTATCCTGTCGGCATGCGCGAAGTACCCGAGTCACATACTGGATGGACGTTCCTCACCAACCACTCCCGTGTGCTGGCTGCGATCGCGGAGAATCCCACCGTCCGCATCCGTGACATGGCCGCACGTTGCAGGCTCACCGAGCGTGCCGTCCAGAAGATCGTCGCGGATCTCGAGGCGGCCGGTTATCTCACGCACACCCGCCAGGGACGCTCCAACACGTACCGGATCGAGAACGGGACCATCCTGCGGCACCCCGCAGACGAGGGGCTGAGTGTCGCGGAGCTGCTGTCCCTCCTCGCTCGGCACGATGTCGCACATGCGACCGATGGCCGACGTGAGCTGCAGTCGACGGCTCCGCACGCCAGAAGCCCCGAAGGCGACCAGTGACGCGGTGAGCGCGTCCGCGCTCCCGGGTGACCGGGAACCTCGCCACGCGCGGCGGACCGGCCGGGCGCGAAGGCGCCTCTCGGCACCCCACCATTCAGGGCACGATCGAGCGGTGGCCCTGCGGCCGGTGGCCTAGCGGTCGCCTCGCGGGGTACCCGCGTGCATGATCGAGTTCCGTCGACGAAGGGACAGCGCCGTGAGCGACTACCGCACAGACACCCCCGACAACGACGGGGACGAGGCGCAGGAGCCCGGGCCGAAGCTCGTCCCGAGGGACATGCCCGACCAGCAGGCGGGCGCCGACGAGGACCACTGGGAAGTGGACGACGACCCGGCGGGCCCGGCGCCGGACGAGCGGCCCGACCCCGAGGTCCCCGACACGGACGAAGCCGGTACGGGTGGGCGGGGCGCCGCGCACGCCGACGGCGGGCCCGCCGAGCAACCCGTACCCGAAGAGCCGACCGCCTGACATTCCCGGCCGCCGACCCGCCGACCGGAGTTGGGCCGTCGCTGGCGCCCGGCGTCGCGTCGGGCGACTGTGGCCCGTGCATGCCTGTTCCCGAAAAGCACGAAATGGCGGCCATCCCTGATGCGGGATGCCGCCAACCGTACTTACCAGTGCCCCCAACGGGATTCGAACCCGTGCTACCGCCTTGAAAGGGCGGCGTCCTAGGCCGCTAGACGATGAGGGCTATCGGCCCGCCTGGGCGCTTTGCAGCGCGTCGGGGACGTGAGAAGCATAGGTGATGCCGGGGAGGTTCGCCAAAACGGTTTACGGGGTCGGGGTGGAGGAGGGTGACCGGGACGGAGACAGGGACGGGGAGAGGGAGGAAGCGGGAGGTGAGGAGGGCGAAGTGGGCGAGGGTGCCGGTGTCGCGCCCGGCTGGTTCTCCTTCGGCAGATGGCGGCTCACCTCCGCCGTGGTCAGCCCCAGCCCGCCCAGTTTGATCTCGTCCCACGCCTGGAGGCGACGGGTGTCACGGTCCAGGTAGAGCACGGACGCCTCGATCTGGTCCGGGTTCCGCTTCTCCAGGGCGCGCAGCCCGCTGCCGCCCGTCGAGCCCTCGATACGCAGGCGCGTGCCCTTCTCCATGACCTCCATCTCCGCGTGGTGGAGATGCCCGGCCAGGACGAGCGGGACCTCACCGTCCGTCCGCCGGGCCGCGTCCGGCTCGTGGGCCATCGCGATGTCGACCGGGGTGCCCAGGGTCCGCTGGTCGCGGATGGCCGAGGCCAGGCGGTCGCCCGCCAGCTCCTGGTCCGGGCCGCCGTCCTCCTCGCCGGCCGAGCGGTCCGGAGTGAACGCCGGGTCGCCGATGCCCGCGAAGCGCAGCCCCCCGACGGTGACCGCGCGGCCCTCGTCCAGGACGTGCACGTTCTTCATGCGCTGCAGATAGCGCTGGGTGAGCTGCGAGTCGTGGTTGCCGCGGACCCAGACGTACGGGGCCCCCAGGTCCCTGATCGGGTCCAGGAAGCCGTTCTCGGCGGCCGTGCCGTGGTCCATGGTGTCGCCGGTGTCGACGATGACGTTGATCTCGTACTGCTCCACCAGCGACGCGATGATCTTCCAGCTCACCGGGTTGAGATGGATGTCCGACACATGCAGGACGCGGATCGTGGCCGGGTCGGGCTGGTAGGTCGGGAGCGTGGACGTGACGTCGTACAGCTTCGTCACATTGGTCACCAGACGCGCCAACTCCTTCTGGTAGATGTCGAATTCGCTGACTATGCTGCGCGCGTTGCCCACCAGGGAGGGCGCCGAGGAGAGGAGCCCGGAGAACTTCGGTTCCAGGACCGACTTGGGGTTCCAGGTCGCGTACGCCGTCGCTCCCGACGCCATCAGGAGGGTGAGGGCGAGGCCGCCGGCCGCCAGGGCCCGGCGGGGGCGGCGGTAGACCGCGAGGCCGAGGGCGGTGGCTCCGGACACGACGGCCACGCAGGAGCGCAGGGCCAGGTCGAGGGTGCCGCTGCCGACGTCCTGGGCGACCTCTTCCTGGAGGCCGGAGAGGCGTTCGGGATGGTCGACGAGGGCCTGGGCGCGGACCGGGTCCAGCTGGTCGACGTTCACGTCGAGGCGGACCGGTGCTGTGTGGCTGCTCAGTTCCAGGGCGCCCAGCGGGGAGACGTTGATCTTCGTGCCGCCGGTGAGGGAGGGGCGCAGCGTCATCGTGGTGTTCATCGGGCCGACCGGGGTGCGTACGTTGCCGACGATCAGCAGCCCGAGCCAGGCACCCAGTAGGACCACCGCGACCAGACCCAGGGCGCGGGTCCACGGGTGCGGCTGATGGACCAGCTCGGCGACCGGGTGCGCGCGGCGGGCGTGGTAGTGGCCGGTGAGGGCGGTCAGGGAGCGACTGAGCGGGCGGGGGGTGGTGGTGCCAGGGCCTTTGGGGCGCGGGGTGTCGGCGGGTACGCGTGCCATTGGTCCCGTATGCCCAAGGCGTGGCGCGGCTATGCGGGGAGGTGGCGGGCACGGCTTTCATGAGGTCCGGGTCCGTGACCCCCGTACGGGCGGCCTGTACCCGACAATGGGCGTGTGCTGGAGATGACGCGCGAGGAGTTCGAGGAACTGGTCGCCGAGGCCCTCGACCATATTCCGCCGGAGCTGACGCGGCTGATGGACAACGTCGCGGTGTTCGTCGAGGACGAACCCCCGGCGGACGATCCCGAGCTGCTCGGACTGTACGAGGGGACGCCGCTGACCGATCGCGGGGAGTGGTACGCGGGGGTGCTGCCCGACCGGATCACGATCTACCGGGGGCCGACCCTGCGGATGTGCGAGACGCGCGACGACGTGGTCGCGGAGACCGAGGTGACCGTCGTACACGAGATCGCACATCATTTCGGAATCGACGACGAGCGGCTGCACGCGCTCGGCTACGGCTGACGGGGCCGGGGGTGGGGCGGGCCGGGATGGGGTGTCGTCCGTGCGCCGGTCGGGTCGCCTGCCTGCTCATCGAGGCCGGCGGCGGCCGGTCTGCCGGGCCACCGCGTCCGCCCGGCGGCCATGGCGGGCGGTCTCGCCCGTCGAGGGTTCTGCTGACGGGCCGGGGCGGGGCGTGCGGAGGCTGGTGCGGGGCGCGTGTCTTCTTGTGGGCGACGGGAGTTGAGCACGTTGACTCCTCGACTCCCCACCGGAGGTGGCTGCTCGTGTGCCCCTTGCATGTACCTGTCCGTCTGGCCGCCACGGTCGTGGCCGTCGCCGCTGCCGCCGGCTGTATGAGCGTGGGCGACGACGAAGGCGGCCGGGTCAAGCCCTCCCACTCCGCCGACCAGAAGGGCGGGGAGGCGCCGGACGGGGGCACGGCGGTGACCAGCGGCGGCGGTTCCGGGTGGGCCGGCAAGTCCGGGGGCGACGGCAGGCGGGGGCACGGGAAGGGCAAGGGGGACGCGAAGGACGCGAGTGAGGCGCCCGCTTCCCCGGGTGCCTCGCCGTCCGCCGGACAGAGCATGCCGGCCTCGGCGCCCGCCGAGCCCGGGGACGGCGCTGCCGGGTCCGTCGAGCCCGGTGCGCCCTCGCCGACCAGGGCTCAGCCGACGCCGACGAAGACCGCCGAGCCGACTCCGGAGCCGCCGGTCGAGTCGCCGACGCCCCCTCCGCCCCCGCCGTCGTCTCCGGTCGCGGAACCGTCGTCATCGGTGCAGCCGCAGCAGGCCCAGCCGCAACTGGGGACGCGGGAGCCGGAGCCGGAGGCCGGGGAGCCCGCCTGACGGGGGTTGCGAAAGGCTGCTGACCTGCGCGGACGGTACCCAGTTTGCCTAAGGTGGTGGTGGGTGCGTATGGTGGTAGATCGTTTGATCCCATTGCCTGGCGCCTTCAATAGACGCGCCGCGTGTGGCGCGTACTCTCCCTTGCCGTGGCTGACCGCATTGAGGCGGTCGACTTGCGAAATCACGGAGTTGACGGGCGCGTGCCGACGAGACTCCGGAAGGTTTCGCATTCGCATGTCCATTTCCAGTACTGATCACATCGTCGTGCCCGAGAACGAGAACGACGAGGCCATCGACCTCGACCTCGCGCAGACGGCCGCCGACATCGGCACCGACACCGACGTCGCCGACACCGAGTCCGGCGAGCCGCAGATCACCTTCACCGATCTCGGTCTCCCCGAGGGCGTCGTGCGCAAGCTCACGCAGAACGGTGTGACCAGCCCCTTCCCGATCCAGGCCGCGACCATCCCGGACGCCCTGGCCGGCAAGGACATCCTCGGCCGTGGCCGCACCGGCTCCGGCAAGACCCTCTCCTTCGGTCTCCCGCTGCTGACGAAGCTGTCCGGCGGCCACACCGAGAAGAAGAAGCCCCGCGGCATCATCCTCACGCCGACCCGTGAGCTCGCGATGCAGGTCGCGGACGCCCTCCAGCCGTACGGCGACGTCCTCGGCCTGAAGATGAAGGTCGTCTGCGGCGGCACGTCGATGAGCAACCAGATGTACGCCCTGGAGCGCGGCGTCGACGTCCTCGTCGCCACGCCCGGCCGCCTCCGCGACATCATCAACCGCGGCGCCTGCTCCCTGGCGAACGTCGAGGTCGCCGTCCTCGACGAGGCCGACCAGATGTCCGACCTGGGCTTCCTGCCCGAGGTCACCGAGCTGCTCGACCAGATCCCGGGCGGCGGCCAGCGCATGCTGTTCTCGGCCACGATGGAGAACGAGATCTCCACGCTGGTCAAGCGCTACCTGACCAACCCGGTCACGCACGAGGTCGACAGCGCCCAGGGCAACGTCACGACGATGTCCCACCACATCCTCATCGTGAAGCCCAAGGACAAGGCTCCGGTCACGGCCGCGATCGCCTCCCGCAAGGGCCGCACGATCATCTTCGTCCGCACCCAGCTGGGCGCGGACCGCATCGCCGAGCAGCTCTGCGAGTCCGGTGTGAAGGCCGACGCGCTGCACGGCGGTATGACGCAGGGCGCGCGTACCCGCGTGCTCGAGGACTTCAAGAAGGGCTACGTCAACGCCCTCGTCGCCACCGACGTCGCCGCCCGCGGCATCCACGTCGACGGCATCGACCTGGTCCTGAACGTGGACCCGGCCGGCGACCACAAGGACTACCTGCACCGCTCCGGCCGTACGGCCCGCGCGGGCCGTTCCGGCACGGTCGTGTCGCTCTCCCTGCCGCACCAGCGCCGGCAGATCTTCCGCCTGATGGAGGACGCGGGCGTCGACGCCTCGCGCCACATCATCCAGGGCGGCGCGGCCTTCGAGCCGGACGTCGCGGAGATCACCGGCGCCCGTTCGATGACCGAGGTCCAGGCCGAGTCCGCGGGCAACTCCGCGCAGCAGGCCGAGCGTGAGGTCTCGCAGCTCACCAAGGAGCTGGAGCGCGCCACGCGCCGTGCTTCCGAACTGCGCGAGGAGGCCGACCGGCTGACCGCGCGTGCGGCGCGCGAGCGGGGCGAGGACCCGGAGGCGGCTGTGGCCGCCGTGGCCGAGGCCGCTGCCGCCGTCGTCGTCGCGGAGGCCGCTGCCGAGGCGTCGGCCGTCGCGGAGGCGCAGGTGCGCGAGGAGCGTCCGCGCCGTGACGAGCGGGGCAACTACGAGCGCCGCGACCGCCGTGACGAGCGTCCGTCGGGTGGCTTCAACCGTGACAACGACCGTGGTGGCCGTTCCTTCGAGCGCCGTGACGAGCGTCCCTCGGGTGGTGGCTTCCGCCGGG
>NZ_JAVFVX010000113.1:8530-22941 GCF_033441795.1 Streptomyces sp. ADMS
TCCGCCGGGACGACCGTCGTGACGGTGGCGACCGTGGCGGCCGTTCCTTCGAGCGTCGCGACGAGCGCCCCGCCGGTGGTGGCTTCCGCCGCGACGACCGCCCCTCGGGTGGCTTCAACCGTGACGGCGACCGTGGTGGCTTCCGCCGCGACGACCGCCCGGCCACCGGCCACCGTGGCAGCGACCGCCCCTTCAACCGCGACCGCCAGGGCGACCGTCCCACGGGCGGTGGCTTCCGCTCGGGGAGCCACGACCGCCCGTACGGCCGCCGCGACGACCACCGGGGCACGGGTTCGGGCTCCGGCACCGGCTCCGGCACCGGTTCCTCCTTCGGGCGGCGCGACGAGAAGCCGCGCTGGAAGCGCAACGGCTGATCGCCGGTCGATCGCCGGTCGATCGCTGGTCGTTCACGAGTGATCGCTGACTGATTCCCGAAGGGCCCGTACGACTCCGGTCGTACGGGCCCTTCGGCGTCTCCGAAACGCCTTCGGCCTCCCAGGGGCCCGCTTGTAGCCTCCCGTTGCCCCTGGTTCTGGCCACGGGTGGACGGTTTTCGGTCGGCCTGTGACGCATGTCATGCCCTCGGCACGGGAATTGCTGGGGGCATGACAGATGACGTCAGAGTGAGTGGGCTGTCGGACGAGGAACGGCTTGCCCAGCTCGGTTACACCCAGGTCCTCGCCCGCCGTATGTCGGCGTTCTCCAACTACGCGGTGTCCTTCACGATCATCTCGGTCCTGTCGGGCTGCATGACCCTGTACCTGTTCGGCATGAACACGGGCGGCCCGGCCGTGATCATGTGGGGCTGGGTGGCCGTAGGGCTCATGACCCTCTTCGTCGGCCTGGCGATGGCCGAGATCTGCTCGGCCTACCCGACCTCCGCCGGCCTGTACTTCTGGGCACACCGGCTCGCTCCCCCTCGTACCGCCGCGGCCTGGGCCTGGTTCACGGGGTGGTTCAACGTGCTCGGGCAGGTCGCGGTGACCGCCGGTATCGACTTCGGGGCGGCTTCCTTCCTGGGTGCCTACCTCAACCTCCAGTTCGGCTTCGAGGTCACCCCGGGCCGCACGATCCTGCTCTTCGCGGGCATCCTCGTCCTGCACGGGCTCCTCAACACCTTCGGCGTACGCATCGTGGGTCTGCTGAACAGCGTCAGCGTGTGGTGGCACGTGGTGGGTGTGGCCGTCATCGTCGGGGCGCTGACCTTCGTACCGGACGAACACCAGTCCGCCTCCTTCGTGTTCACCGAGTTCGTGAACAACACGGGGTGGGGGAGCGGTGTCTACGTGGTCGCCCTCGGCCTGCTGATGGCCCAGTACACCTTCACCGGCTACGACGCCTCCGCACACATGACCGAGGAGACCCGCGACGCGTCCACGGCGGGCCCGAAGGGCATCGTCCAGTCCATCTGGACCTCGTGGATAGCGGGCTTCGTCCTGCTCCTGGGCTTCACCTTCGCCATTCAGTCGTACGAGGGTGCCCTGGGGTCCCCGACCGGCGTACCGCCCGCACAGATCCTGCTCGACGCGGTGGGCGCGACCGCAGGCAAGATGCTCCTGCTCGTCGTCATCGGCGCCCAGCTGTTCTGCGGTATGGCGTCGGTCACGGCCAACTCCCGCATGATCTACGCCTTCTCCCGCGACGGCGCCCTCCCCTACTCCCACGTCTGGCACACGGTCAGCCCACGCACCCGTACGCCCGTCGCGGCGGTCTGGCTGGCGGCGCTCGGTGCACTGGTCCTGGGCCTGCCGTACCTGATCAACGTGACGGCGTACGCGGCCGTGACGTCGATCGCCGTGATCGGCCTCTACATCGCGTACGTCATCCCGACGCTGCTGCGGCTGCGCAAGGGCGAGGCGTTCGAGCGCGGGCCGTGGCATCTGGGCCGGTGGTCGAGGGTGATCGGGGTGGTGTCGGTGGTCTGGGTCGGCGTGATCACGGTGCTGTTCATGCTGCCCCAGGTCTCGCCGGTCACTTGGGAGACCTTCAACTACGCCCCGATCGCCGTACTTGTGGTGCTGGGGTTCGCGGCGCTGTGGTGGACCGTTTCGGCGCGGCACTGGTTCCTCAACCCCGAGCACGAGCGGACCCGGGCCCGGGAAGCTGCTCGGAAGGGAGCACCCGAACCGGTTGATCCGTAACGAGGGCGGCTATTTCCCACCCGGGCTGTCGTCCCGGTCGCCGAGTGACTCGGCCGTGTCTCCGATACCGTTCCTGGGTTTATTGGCCGGTGTTGGTCATTTCGGGCATTCCGAACAGCGTGAGTTGCTGGTCGTGGATGCTGGGCCCCCGAACGGTGGTGGGGCCGTGGGGCGGGTGCTTTCCGGGTGGGCGCGCTCGCGTCTGACGCACCACGAGGGTGCCGCGCGAGGTCCGTGCCGGAGCTGTCCGCTCCGTACGGCCTGGGGTGTGGTGACTCGGCGCTGCGGGGGCGGTGGTCCCGGTGCGATCCGCTGGTCGCACGGCCGCTGCCTCAGCACGCCGGGTGGCGGTGGTGGCAGGGGTTTGGCGGGGTCCGTCTTCCCTGCGCCGGGCCGTACAGCTGCCGTCGGCGGGGTCGATGGTGATCGTGTAGTTCCCGAACGGCGCGCCCGCCTCGCCGTCCGCGGTGAGGAACATCCGCCGCGCCGACCAGTCGTTGCCCCACCCCTCCAACTGGTCCTGCCAGTCGGCTGCGGTCAGCGGCTTCGGCGCGGCAGCGGCGTCGTAGAGGTGGTGGCGGGCGTTGAGCAGTCGGCGTCCGCCCCGGGTGATGCGCACCCGGCCGCTGTCCCGCTCCCGCACCGGATGCGGCATCCGGAGGGCGGGGCGACCGCGAACGCAGTGGCCAACTCCCGGTACGGGCACGGCTCCCGCCCCTTCGCACCCCGCGCCCGCTTGCCCATCCCCTTGCACCCCCGCCCACCTGTGGTGATCTCGACGGGCTGAAGCTAACTCCCGCCCCCACACTCCGGAAGGCACATGACACCGATTGGCGAACAACTGATCCCCTCTGCGCGGCAAGGGCAGAAGCTGATCACCGACCGGATCATTCACTACCGCCCACACCACCCTGACCTGTCCGAAACGACCGATGTTGGACTACATGTCCGGGAACTGTTTCCACCCCGATCGGAGTCGTGGCCGGGTCCGGCTATGCTCGGGGGAGCAACATCGCGGGGACCCTTAGCTCAATTGGCAGAGCAGTGGACTTTTAATCCATTGGTTGTGGGTTCGAGTCCCACAGGGTCTACGGATGAGAGGGAGGGCAAACCCCTTCTGGCCTGCACAGCAGCGCTCGGGTCGACTTCGGTCGGGTCGGGCGCTGCGGCGTTTGCGGGTGTCCGTCGCAGCCTGCCGGCGTCCCCGCTGCCGACTGCAGGTCCGTGCGGTCCGGGCGGTGGCAGGCAGAGCCCTCGCAGCGCAGCCCTCCGCTGGGCACGCTCCAATATCTGTGGCCGCGAGCTCAGATATTAATGGAACGCACGGGCAGGTTATTTGCCGTAATGAATAGGGGGGAGATTTCTGAGCGCACCCAGGCTGATGCGGTGTGCTACTGTCGATCTAAGTTGCAGTCGTGGTTCCCGAAATCTTAGATTACCGGTTTTTCCGGGTGGGGCAATCATCGCGGCGACACGGAGCCCGTGCTGTGCGGGTTCCGTATACACTGCCCCCAAGGGAGAATGACATGCCTGCTGGCACCGTAAAGTGGTTCAACGCGGAAAAGGGCTTCGGCTTCATCGAGCAGGATGGTGGCGGCCCTGACGTGTTCGCCCACTACTCGAACATTTCCGCCCAGGGCTTCCGCGAGCTGCTCGAAGGTCAGAAGGTCACCTTCGACATCGCGCAGGGCCAGAAGGGCCCGACGGCCGAGAACATCGTTCTTGCCTGACGCTGACGCGTAGTGCAGCTGGGGCCCGCATCCCTCGGGGTGCGGGCCCCAGCTGCATGCGTTTTCCGCAGTGGTCACACCTGTGAGAAGACGACTCCAGAAGACGACTCGGAGGAATCCGCGAGCGTAGTACACGCTCCGGATATCGCCTCACAACGAGTCACCCATTTCAGAACCTGTGCCCGTATTAATTTACTGTCGGCCAGATTCGCTTTCGCATTCCATCGGCCCATTCTTGCAATTCCCGCGCCGCTCGTTGCTGCGGAAATTCCTAGATGTGTGCCGCATCGAGGAAGGTTCCGCATGAACCGCACACGTACGAACGACCGCTCCGCCCGCACCCGCAACGGCAGTGCCGCTTCCGGAAGGGGCGGCGCCCGATTCGGCTCGTCGACCACGAGCCGTTCTGGCGCGCCGAGCCGGTCCGGTGCGCCGAGCCGATCCGGCGGTTACGGCCGCCGGTCCGCCGCGGTCCAGGGGGAGTTCGCCCTCCCCGAAACGATCACCCCGGCGCTTCCCGCCGTGGAGGGCTTCGCCGATCTCGACATGCCCAAGGAGCTGCTGACCGCGCTCGGCTCGCAGGGCGTGACCGTGCCCTTCCCGATCCAGGCCGCGACCCTGCCGAACTCCCTCGCCGGCCGGGACGTACTGGGTCGCGGGCGCACCGGCTCCGGCAAGACCCTCGCCTTCGGGCTGGCGCTGCTGGCCCGCACGGTCGGGCAGCGCGCCGAGGCCCGGCAGCCGCTGGGGCTGGTCCTCGTACCGACGCGGGAGTTGGCGCAGCAGGTCACCGACGCGCTGACCCCGTACGCCCGTTCCGTGAAGCTGCGGCTGGCCACGGTGGTGGGCGGGATGCCGATCGGCAGGCAGGCGAGCGCCCTGCGCGGCGGCGCCGAGATCGTCGTCGCCACCCCCGGACGCCTCAAGGACCTCATCGACCGTGGCGACTGCCGGCTGAACCAGGTCGGCATCACCGTCCTCGACGAGGCCGACCAGATGGCCGACATGGGATTCATGCCGCAGGTCACCGCCCTGCTCGACCAGGTCCGCCCCGAGGGTCAGCGCATGCTGTTCTCCGCCACCCTGGACCGTAACGTCGACCTGCTCGTACGGCGCTACCTCACCGACCCCGTCGTGCACTCCGTCGACCCGTCGGCCGGCGCGGTCACGACGATGGAGCACCACGTGCTGCAGGTCCACGGCGCCGACAAGCACTCGGCCACCGTCGAGATCGCGGCCCGCGACGGCCGCGTGATCATGTTCCTCGACACCAAGCACGCCGTCGACCGCCTCACCGAGCAGCTCCTGAACAGCGGGGTACGGGCTGCCGCGCTCCACGGCGGGAAGTCGCAGCCGCAGCGCACCCGCACGCTGTCGCAGTTCAAGACCGGGCACGTCAACGTGCTGGTGGCGACCAACGTCGCGGCCCGCGGCATCCACGTCGACAACCTGGACCTCGTCGTCAACGTCGACCCGCCGACGGACCACAAGGACTACCTCCACCGCGGCGGCAGGACCGCCCGCGCCGGTGAGTCCGGCAGCGTCGTCACCCTGGTGACCCCGAACCAGCGCCGGGAGATGACCCGCCTCATGGCAGCCGCCAACATCGTCCCGCAGACCACCCGGGTCCGCGCCGGCGAAGAGGCTCTGCACCGCATCACCGGTGCCCAGGCACCCTCGGGCATCCCGGTCGTCATCACCGCACCGGTGGTCGAGCGACCCAAGAAGCGCGGCGCCTCCTCGCGCGGCCGGCGCCGCCCCGCTTCCGCGGCCCGCCGCGCGCCCGCACGGCAGTCCCCCCTGGGTGCGGCGGCATAGAACCTTCTTGATCAGGAAGCCGACCCATCTCCGCAGGAGGCACTCTTTGACGCTGGTCCAGATGCAACCCCGCCCGGCAGGCGCCGACCCCGTGCACAGCGCGGTGGCCGACGCCATGGACGCGGCCGGACCCCAGGTCTGGCACGACATGACGGTCGAGGTGGCGCTGTCCGTCACGGCCGCCGCCCGTACGGGGCATCTGGTCGTATGCGACGAGGACGGCCAGTACGTCGGCCGGGTCACCCGCGCCCGGCTCGCCGCCGTCCGGGACAGCCGCGGCTACACGGACCGGATCCGCCTGAGTGACATCACCGACGCCACCGGGCTCCTCGCCACATCGCTGCCCACGGGAACCGAAACCGAGGAGCCGGTGATCTACGGGCGGCTCGGGCGGCTGTCCGTGGCCGGCGAACACGGCGGCGCCCCGGGTGTACTCGTCCTCTCAAGCTGAACCGCTTCACCGTGGTCGGCCCGGCTCTGCGGCTCACCGTCTCCCCCTTCTCCCTGTGAGGCATCATGCGTTGTGTCATCGCTCGATTCCCGTTCGACCTGACCAAGAGCGGCGTGCTGGAGTCGATGAAGGGCATCAAGCCCCAGCCGGTCACCGGTGAGTCCGTGATCATCGGACGACGTCGCTACCCCGTCAAGCAGGTCGGCCAGGTCGTCACCCGTCAGGACCCCCGCGATTTCAGCGCGGGCGAAGTCGTGCGGGCCATGGCCAGGCTCGGCTTCACCTGCGGCACCCTTCCCCAGGTCACTACCCCCGCAGGTGCCGTCAGCCCGTTCCAGCGGGCTTCCATGCTGCTCGGCAGCACCACGCCTGTCTGACCGACCGGACCGGCGTGAGCCGAACAGCAGTGAGGGCCTGACCGGCGCGCGCCGGTCAGGCCCTCACTGCGTGCCGTGCCGTTTCCGGCGCGGCGTCGGGTCGGTAGGCGGCTGGGTCAGTGGTCGGAGTAGCTGAAGTCGCCCACGGTCCAGGCGCTGACGTCCTCGATCGCGATGCGGTACATCCCGCCTGTCTCCGGGATCCCCACCGTGCCCTGCAGGATCCGGGCGACATGGAAGTGCAGATGTGTGGGCGGCCCGTCCTTCTTGGCGGAGGTTTCGAAGACGGCGGAGAACTCGCCCAGCTGGGCGGAGTCCGTCAGCACCTCCGACACCCTCTGCCTCCACACGGCTTCGGGAGCCAGGCGACCGGTGATGACAGCACCACCGGTGACCACGGTCAGGGACATCTGGTTGCTCCGCCCGGACTCCACAAGGGCGGCGATGTCAACGATCAGCTCGTCAGGCTTCGGCATGGGACCGGATTCTATGCACCGGCCCGCCCGTCCCGTGCTGTGGACTGCCCTCAACGTGCGCAGACCGGCCTCAAAGGGATACCTCATCGCCGAGCCCACTAAAATCTATGCTCGCTGAGGTAGACATTGGGCACTCGGATCATTATTGTTTCTCTCGTAGCCGAGATTGAGTGAGCCCGGCAGACACGAACTGCCGGGCAGCAGTACACGCAGGACGGTGCGGTGGTGGAGTTTCGAAGCCATGGATGTCGCAGGACGGCGACGGGACTGACGACCGGACCGGGTGGGCCCGCAGTGATCAGGGGCCGCCGTGAGCAGGACCGCCGCTGACGCGGTGGCAGTAGTTCGCAGGACAGCAGTGCGTAGTACCAGTAGTTCGCAGTACCCGCAGTTCGTAGTTTGCGTTCTTGAGTTACTGGTTCAGAGGGAAGAACGGAGGAGTCGAGCGCCATCAGGATCGCCCGGGCGGAAGGACTGAGCCCGGGTACCGCAGGACATCGATAGGTAGGTGGTCTCCGGTCGTACATCCGCGATCCCCGCACCCCCGTCGGCGTAGTATCGGGCGGCCGTGCGGAAACAGAAGGCCGGTGCAGCAGTAGGGCCGGCAGATGGTGTTTGCAGTTCCTTCGGGGCCTTGGTGCCGTACGGCACCAAGGCCCCTCGACGCGTTCCACAGAGAGGTGAGATGACGGCAGACGACTCGCTGGGCCGTCTTGACGACGACGACTACCCCGCCTACACGATGGGCCGGGCCGCGGAGATGCTCGGTACCACTCCCGGTTTCCTCCGGGCCCTCGGCGAAGCGCGACTGATCACACCGCTGCGCTCCGAGGGCGGACACCGCCGCTACTCCCGCTATCAACTGCGCATCGCGGCCCGCGCGCGTGAGCTCGTCGACAAGGGCACCCCGATCGAGGCCGCCTGCCGGATCATCATCCTTGAGGACCAGCTCGAAGAGGCCCAGCGCATCAACGCCGAATACCGTCGTGCCGACGGATCGTCCGATCCATCGGCCGCGACCTGAGGTGAGCGTCCCGCCGGAACCGGCGGGCCATCACCCACGGGCGCAACTCGGTGTCGGGGCAATCGCGTTGCGGGCAGCCGCGTAGATCGGAAAGCATGAGGCATGCCCTCGGACGACTGGTACCTCACCGAAGACGTCCACGACTTTCTCGCCCGAGCCGGAGAGTTCCTGCGCTCACGGCCCGCTGCGCACACCACGGCTCTGACGACGCTCGAGAAACTGCGCATGGGCGGAGCGGGCGCGGACGCCGCTCAGGCCCCCGTCTTCGGCCGACTGGAGCGATCGGGTGAGGTCAGCGCCGTCTTCTACCGCCTCACCCCGCAGAGTCGCCTGAGCCTCACCCCGCTCACCCCCGAACAGGCCGAAGCCCTCGCCGCACACCTGGCAGCCCTCGGGCACCGCCTGCCAGGCGTCAGCGCGGTAGGCGGCACCGCCACTGCTTTCGCCGACGCCTGGCAGCGGCACACGGGCGCGACACCGGCATTCCGTACCGCGATCAACCTGTACCGCCTCGGCACGCTCACCCCACCGCAGCCGGTCCCGGCGGGCCGGGGGCGACCCGTGGGCGCGGGGGAGCATGAGCACCTCATGCAGTGGTGCCGTGACCTCGCGAAGGACCTCGGGGAAGATGTCACCGTCAACGCCGACACCTGGGCCGACACACGCTTCGGCGAGAAGCGGTACACCTACTGGGAGACCCCGGACGGCACCCCGGTCTCCATGGCGGGCGTGAACCCCATGGTCGCCGGCCAGGTCCGCGTGGACCCGGTCTACACCCCGGCCGACCGGCGCGGCCGCGGCTACGCGGGCGCAGTGACGGTCGAGGTCAGCCGGGCCGCACTCGCCGCGGGTGCCACGGACGTCGTCCTGTACGCGGACCCGGCCAACCCCACCAGCAACGCCCTCTACCAGCGCATCGGCTACCGCCTGCTCACCGACTGGGGCGTGTACGACTTCACGTGAGCGAACCGGCACGCCACCGGACGACTTCGCCAAGGGACCCGGCCCGCTGCCGGGCGGTGCCCACGGAGCCCCTTCCGACCCGTGCTGGAGCCACCGTCTCCCCGTCCCCACCTGTTCCCCGACGGGTTGGGCGCCGGCCGACGGAGCGTCAGCCGGGCCAGGTGCCCGTCAGGCGCCGGATGGCGGTGGCGCCGCCGCGGTCGACGGCGGCCTTGACGCCGGCGAAGATCGCGCCCTGCACGACGGCTGCCCCGAGCACTTCGCGCCAGCTGCGGAACTCGTCCGTGGAGTCAGGGGCCTCGTCCTCGTGCGCGAGCCGTTTCCAGGCCTGCTTGAACACCGCGCCGGCCAGGACACCGCCGAGGATGCCCATCGCCATGCCGACGGGCTTGTAGGCGACCTTCGAGGCTTTCATCGGTGCCTCCTCGACCGGCGGACGAGCAGCAACAGCGCGACGATCGCGCCGGCGGCGAGCAGCGGGGCGCGATTGGCGCGCGCCGCCCGCATGCCCTGGCCGGCCTTTTCGCGTACCGGTTCCGGGGCCTTGTCCCGGGCCAGTTCCGCGACGTGCACGGCCTTGTCGCGAACCTGTCCGGTGGCAGCCGCGGCCTTGGCGCGCACCGGCTCTGGGGTCCTGTCCTGCACCGCGTGGGCCGCGTGCGTGGCCTTGTCCCGAAGCTGGTCCCTGACCTGTGTGGTCTTCTCGGTGACCTGATGCCTGACGGCCGTGGTCTTCTCCTGGGCGCGGGCCTTGACATCGGTCTTCGCCGCGAGCGCCTCGACGGTCTCGCCGAGCTCCTCCCGGGTCGCCGCCACCCGCCTACGCAGTTCCTCGGGGGACGGTGTCGTCTCGTTGCCCGGCTGCGTGTTGTCATGGGTCATCGGTGTGCACTCTCCTTGATCGCGGCTACATCGGCCTTGACGCTGTCCACTGTTCGCTCGGGCGTCGGCGGGGAAGCCTTGCTGAACTGCTTCTTGCCGAGCGCTGCCATCAGCGCGGTGACCGCGGCCAGGACGCCGGTGACGATCAGCGCCGCCGCCCACACGTCCATGACGAGCGACAGCGCGGCGATCACGGTGGCCGCCAGTGCCTGCAGGGTGAGCATGCCCACCACGCCGGCGCCGCCGAAAAGGCCGCCACCCTTGCCGAACCGCTTGCCCTTCTCCGTCATCTCCGCCTGGGCCAGCCGCATCTCGTCGCGGACCAGCTGTGACAACTGCTGCGAGGCACGCTGAACCAGGTCACCCACCGGTTCCTGAGTTCCGTTGCCCGTTCGGTGGGAGCCCTGTGCTGTCATGGGTGCTCACCTGTCCTTCGTCGGCGTTTGCGGCAGACCGGCCAGCATTTGTTCGTGCCCGTACGACCCCGGCCTGCCCGTTGTCGGATCGTCGCGCTGTGCAAGTACCCCCGCATCCACGCGTCACCCCGCCGGATCACAACCCGCTGCACCGGCTCAGGATCCGAGGCGACGGCGGTCCTCCTCGTCCCACTTCCGCGTGTCCCGCGGCTGTACGTAGGGCTCCTCGTGGGGCGGGTGACCGCCCGCGACGGCGCGCTGGCGGGCCAGTTCCGCGTCGCACTCCAGGCCCAGGAGGATGGCCAGGTTCGTGATCCACAGCCACACCAGGAAGATGATCACGCCGGCGAACGTGCCGTACGTCTTGTTGTACGAGGCGAAGTTCGCCAGATACACCGCGAAGCCGGCCGACGCGGCCATCCAGATCACCAGCGCCAGGAAACTGCCCGGCGTGATCCAGCGGAACCCGCGGACCTTCGCGTTCGGCGTCGCCCAGTACAGGATCGCGATCATGATCGTGACCAGTACGACCAGCACCGGCCACTTCGCGATCGACCAGACCGTGAGCGCCGTGTCGCCGATCCCCAGCGTGGCGCCGGCCTGCCGGGCCAGACCGCCGGTGAACACGACGATCACCGCACTGGCCACGGCCAGGACCATCAGGACCACCGTCAGGCCGACGCGGACGGGCAGTACCTTCCACACCGGGCGGCCCTCAGGCATGTCGTAGACCGCGTTGGCGCTCCTGATGAACGCGGCGACGTAGCCGGAGGCCGACCACACCGCGAGCACCAGGCCCACGATCGCCAGGATCGAGCCGATCCCGGCGGTGCCCTGCATCTGCTGCACCGCGTTGCGCAGGACATCCCGCACCGCGCCCGGGGTCAGGTCCTGGATGTTGTCCAGCACCCGCTGCGACGTCGACCGCCCCATGATCCCGAGCAGGGAGACCAGCACCAGCAGTGCGGGGAACAGCGCCAGGATCCCGTAGTAGGTCAGCGCCGCGGCCCGGTCGGTCAGCTCGTCCTTCTTGAACTCCTTCGCGGTGCCTTTCAGCACCGCCCACCAGGAGCTTCTGGGCAGGTCGGTCGGCTTGTCGGGCGCCCGCTGCTCCACCCGCTCGTCCGGGCCGGCCTCAGGTGCCCGCGTGGCCTCGGCCGTCCGGTCGGTCCGGTCGGCCGTGCCGTCTCCGTCGTGTTTGTCGTGGCGTTCATGCCGTTTCAGAATCCGTAGCATTCCGCACGAGTATCCGGTCGGGCGGCATTCCAACCGCCGGAGTCGACGGGCGCCGCTCCGCGGTACACGGCACCTGACCGGTCAGGAAACTCCGTAAACGTTCAACAGGTCACCATCTCGTGGCAGCCGTGGCAGCCGTGGCAGCCGTGGCAGCCGTGGCAGCCGTGGTGGACGCCGTCAGCCCACGCTCAGCTCCGTGAGGCCACTGTGCCCGCCGACGCCGCCCAACTCGCCCAGCGGCAGCGTGTGCTGGGTCTGCAGGACCTTCGCGCGGAGGTAGCGGACGTTCGCCGGCGTGCTGAACACGCCCGTGGGAACGCGGTCGTGGACGTCCATGCCCAGCGCGCGCAGCTGGTTCGCCTTGTCCGGGTTGTTGGAGAGGAGGTCCACCGAATCGATGCCCAGGGCCTGGAGCATCTGGGCCGCCGCCGTGTAGTCGCGGGCGTCCTCCGGAAGGCCCAGCGCGGCGTTCGCGGCGTAGGTGTCGAGGCCCTCGTCCTGGAGTGCGTACGCGTCGAGCTTGTTGTAGAGGCCGATGCCCCGGCCCTCCTGGCGGAGGTAGAGCAGGACGCCGCCGCGCTCGGCGATGCGCTCGACGGCCTCGCGCAGCTGCGGACCGCAGTCGCAGCGGGCCGAGCCGAAGGCGTCGCCCGTGAGGCACTCGGAGTGCAGCCGGACCAGCGGGGTGGCGCCGGGCGCCGGTTCGCCGATGACCATCGCCACGTGCTCCTGGCCGTCGGTCAGGCCGTGGAAGGTGACCAGTTCGGTGTCGACGCTGTAGCCGTCGTGGAAGCGCAGCGGCACGCGGACGCGGGAGCGCGGTGTGGCGGCGGGGAAGTCGGGCATGCGGGTCTCCCGGGTGGGTCTGGTCGATCCTCAGATCTGATCTGCTTCAGTTTTGAAGCAGATTCTGACTCGAATGGTGACCCTACCTCATGCTTAAAAGTTAAAGCAATGACTTCGCGGGGCGGCTCATGCCCCCGCGTCGCCCGCGCCGCACGACGGAGACGACCGGCGCAGCCAGGGCAGACCCTCCGGCGCCGACTCGGCCCCGTCCCCCTGGAGCGCCCGCCCGATCTGTGTACCGATCTCCTCCAGCTGGCCCACCTGCTCCGGGGTGAGATGGTCGAAGAGGAGCGCGCGGACCGTGGCCACATGGCCGGGGGCGGTGCGCTCCAGTACGGTCATGCCCTCGTCGGTCAGTACGGCGACGGTGCCCCGCTTGTCCCACCGGCAGGCCTCGCGCCGTACGTGACCGTCCTTCTCCAGCCGTGCCACCGCGTACGTCAGCCGACTGCGCGTGATCTTCAGCTTCTCGGCGAGATCGGTCATCCGCAGCCGCCGCTCGGGCGTCTCGGAGAGGTACGCCAGGATCGTGTAGTAGAGGTGCGGCATCCCGGCGTCCTGCTGGAGCTGCCGGTCGAGCGCGTCCTCCAGGAGCAGGGAGGCCGCGATGTACGCGCGCCACGCGCGCTGCTCCTCGGGGGTGAGCCAGCGGGTCGTCATGCGACCAGTGTAGGTTGTTTAAAACTTGAACCAAGACCCCGACTCGAGACCCCGACTCGAGACCCCGACTCGAGACCCCGACTCGAGACCCGGACTCAAGACCCAAGTACCGCAAGTCCCGCAAGCGCCGGAAGAGAGTGCGCCCATGCCCCTCCCCTACGTCCTGTTGTCCGCCGCCGTCTCCCTCGACGGCCACCTGGACGACACCGGCCCTGAACGGCTGCTGCTCTCCAGCCCCGCCGACTTCGACCGGGTCGACGAGGTACGGGCGTCCAGTGACGCGATCCTCATCGGCGCCGGCACCATCCGCGCCGACAATCCGCGCCTCCTGGTCAACTCGCCCGAGCGGCGGGCCGCGCGGCTGGCGGCCGGAAAGCCGGAGTACCCGCTCAAGGTGACGGTGAGCGGATCGGGGGAGCTGGACCCGGCCGCCAACTTCTGGCACACGGGCGGTGAGAAGGCCGTCTACACGACGGACAAGGGCGCCGAACAGGCCCGGCGGGCGAATCTCGGTGCGGACGTCGACGTCGTCGCCCTGGGCCCCGGCCCGCTCGACTGGCGGGCACTGCTCGAACACCTGAACGGCGTACGAGGTGTGCGGCGCCTCATGGTCGAGGGCGGCGGCACCGTCCACACCCAGCTCCTCCAGCAGGGCCTCGCCGACGAACTCCAGCTCGTCCTCGCGCCCCTCTTCGTCGGCGCCCCCGACGCTCCCCGCCTCTTCGGCCCCGGCGTCTACCAGGGCGGCCGGCTCCGGCTCGTGGAGACGCGCAGGATCGAGGACGTCGTCCTCATGCGGTACGAGCCCACCGCCCCCGGCACCGGCCCGCTCGCCTCCGCCGCCGACCGGCACTGGCTGGCACTGGCGTGTGAACTGGCGGAGCGGTGTCCGCCGTCGCGCACGGCGTTCAGCGTGGGGGCGGTGGTGGTGGCCGCCGACGGTACGGAGCTGGCGCGCGGGTACTCCAGGGAGGGCGGCGACCCGGTCGTGCACGCGGAGGAGGCGGCGCTCGCCAAGCTAGGCCCGGCGGACCCCCGGCTCCCGGCGGCCACCGTCTACAGCAGCCTGGAACCCTGCGCCCGCCGCGCATCCCGCCCGGCGCCCTGCGCCCGGCTGATCCTCGACGCGGGCGTCCGCCGGGTGGTGACCGCCTGGCGCGAGCCGGACACCTTCGTGGTGGCGGCGGACGGGAACGGGCTGCTCACGGAGGCGGGCGTCGAGGTCGTCGTACTCCCCGAGTACGAGGAGCGCGCCCAGGCTCCCAACGCCCACCTGCCGGGCTGACGATCAAACGTGGTGCTCAGGGTCCCGCGGATGGCGTATAGTTGAGTTCAACGACGCGGGGTGGAGCAGCTCGGTAGCTCGCTGGGCTCATAACCCAGAGGTCGCA
>NZ_JAVFVX010000114.1:0-22572 GCF_033441795.1 Streptomyces sp. ADMS
CCACATCCCCCGCACCCGGGAAACGCCCCGCCATCCCCACGATCGCGATACCAGCGGACCCTGGCGTCTCCGGCCGGCTCACCGGTCCGCCTCCAGTCCGTCGACGAGAGCGGCGAGCGTCCGCACCGTCGGTCCTTCGTAGACGATGGTGAGCGGTACGGCCGCCGAGAGTTGCCGACGCAGGCGGTGCACCACCTGGAGCCCGAGGAGAGAACTTCCGCCGAGCTCGAAGAAGTTGTCGTGCATTCCCACGTCCTCCAGTCCGAGAAGGTCTTGCCAGATCCGGGCGATGTCGAGCTCGGTGGCACCGCTGGGGGCCACGTAGGGGTTGGACAGATTCGGACGCTCGTAGCGGTGCGCCGCGGGTTCGGTCTGCTGAGTCGAGCTCAGCCACGACGCGCGGCGTTTCTCCAGATCCTCGGTGGAGACGACGATCTGGGGCTGGCGGGCGGCGCCCAGGAGGCGGGCGGTCGCGTCGCGTCCCCTCTCGGGGGTCAGGGCGGGGCCGTGACCAGTGGCGCCCGCGGCCGACGAAGGGAACGACCAGGCCTCCCAGTTGACGCTCACCCAGGGGAGGCGGGAGCAGCCGCCGGACTGCGCGAAGGCGTCGAGGACCGCGTGGGCGGCAGCGTACGCGCCGAGTCCCGGTCCGCCGAGGAACGAGGCGACAGACGAACACAGCAGCGCGAAATCGGGTGTCTGGTCGGCCAGAATCTCGTCGAGGACATGCACGCCGGTGACCTTGGCGGCGAAGTGCCGGGCCGTCTCGTCCGCTCCCAGGTCCGCGATCTCCTGGTGGGCTTCCGGTCCGGAGACACCAGCGCAGTGCACGACGCCGTCGATCCGGCCATAGCGCAGGAGGACCGATGTTTTCGCCTTGTCCATCTCTGCGAGAACCGACACGTCAGCCCCCACCAGCATGACTTCGGCGCCGAGTGCCTCCAACTCCCGTACCGATGCGATGCGTTGCGCGTCGGTCTCGGCATGGCCGCGCTCGTCCCAGGACGATCGCGGCGGCAGTCCGGTCCGGCCGAGCAGCACGAGGCGTACCTGTTCCCGCTCGGCGAGCGTGCGGGCGATCTGCAGACCGAGTCGGCCCAGCCCGCCGGTGATCAGGTACACACCGTCGCGCTTGATCATCGGCACGTCCGTGGGCGGGGGCGAGGCGGGGAGACAGACCGGCTCCCAGAAGTGGCGTCCACGCAGTGCTCGGGTGCGCCCGCCGGAGTCCGTGGAGAGGACGCCCAGCAGCCGCTCGGTCACGGCGGTCACCTGTTCCGGGCCGTTGATCAGCAGATCCAGGTGGGCGCAGTCGAGCAGCGGATACTCCTGGGGCAGTACTGTGCACAGCCCCTGGGCCGCAGCCTTGGGTGGGCAGAGGTCCTCATCCCCGAGGACCTGGCAGACCTCGGTGGACAGCACGTCCCAGCGCTGTTCGACGGTGTGCAGTTCGCTTTCGGTGGCCTGCGCCCAGTGCACGAGGCTCCCGAACGCGCGGTCCAGCAGTGTGGCCGACGTGCCATCGGCGTCCGCTCCCACGCCCCAGCAATGCACCACGCGGTCGGGCAGTGTGTCGTCCGCCCGCAGGGCCCCGGCTAGGCGGATGTACTGCTCCGGGTCCGCCGGATCAAGGGCGTAGCCTCCGTCGCCGTCCTCCTGCCAGACCGGACCGATCGACACGGTGCGTACGACGGCTCCCAGCGCCCGGAACCGGGCCGCCAGCCCGGCGCCGACCCCGTGGCCGTCGAGGAACACCAGCCATCGTGGCGTGCCAAGGTCTATCGGCTCGGCGGTGCCCATCACGGCGATCTGCCGCTGCCAGGACGGGACGTAGAAGCAGTCCGACGGCTCCTGGTCCAGTGCGGTGTCGGCCGGGGCGGCACCGGAACCACCGCCGAGCCGGTAGGTGACCTGCTCGAAGGGGTAGGCCGGCAGCGCGGTCCGCCGGGCGGCGGGGAGGGCCGGGAACGGATACGTATGGCCAGCGAGCCAGAGCCGTCCGGCCGCAGTAAGCAGCGCGGCCCGGTCGGACTGTCCACCGAAGGCACCGGGCAGGGACGGCACCACCAGCCGGTCGGCCGGGGCGTCGGTGTGCTGGAGCACGTCGGGGACCAGGGTCCGGCCAGGACCGAGCTCGACCAGCATGATCCCTGGGACGGACCACAGTGTCTTCACCCCGTCGGCGAAACGCACGGTGGCACGGACGTGACGGGCCCAGTAGCGGGGATCCGTCGCCTCCTCCTCGGTGATCCAGTTTCCGGTGAGGTTCGAGACGAAGGGGATCGTCGGCGGCTTCAGTTCCACCTGGCACAGCAGTTCGTACAGGGGTTCCACCACCGGGTCCGTCATCGGCGAGTGGAAGGCAAGCCGTGTGGGCAACCGGCGGTGGACGACGTCGTCCTGGTCCAGTCGCGCCTCGACCCGTTCGATCGCCTCCCTGGTGCCGGACAACACGCATGTCTCGGTGCTGTTCACCGCCGCCAGGCACACGTCGGTGTCGATGTAGCGGGCAGCGGCGTCCTCGGGCAGCGGGACGACGAGCATCGCGCCCTCGCCCTGGGTCTCGACGAGCCGTGCCCGTTCGACCGTCAGGCGCAGGGCGTCCGGCAGGGAGAAGACTCCGGCAACGCATGCGGCGACGTACTCCCCCAGGCTGTGTCCGATCATCGCCTCGGGCCGCACGCCCCACGAGGCCCAGAGCTGTACCAGCCCGTATTCCAGGGCGAACACGGTCGGGTAGGCAAGGTGCGGCCGGTCGAGCAGGCCGTCCGTGTCGTCCGGCTGGAGGAGCATCCGGCTCATGTCGAAGGTCTGCGCGGTGCCTCCGTCGGCCGTGGTGTCGGGGGTGAACATCAGGGGGCGGATGTCCAGCCCGAGAATCGGGGTGATCAGCTCCGCACACCTGTCAACGGCTTCGGTGAACACCGGTTCCTGCTCGTACAGTTGCCGGGCCATGCCCGGGAACTGACCGCCGATGCCGGCGAACATGAAGCCCACCGGGCGATCGGCCATGTCCTCGGCGCGGGCACTGAGGAGTCGGCCTGCCTCGCGGTGGTCGAGTGCCTCCAGCGCGTCGTCGACGCTGTCGCACACCAGAGTGCGGCGGTACGGGAACGCCTGCCGCCCCTCTCGTAGGGTGAAGGCGATGTCTTCCAGCGGCTGTTCGCGATGGGCGCGCAGATGCTCGTAGAAGCGGTCGGTGACGGCGTCGAGGGCCGACGGGGTCTTGGCTGACAACACGAGGATGTGTTCCCTGTGTTCCGGTCCGCTGTGCGACCGCGGTGCCAGGACCGGCGGCTGTTCGAGGATGACGTGCGCGTTGGTACCGCCGAGCCCGAAGGAGCTGACCGCGGCGCGGCGAGGCCCGTCGTCCTCGGCCCAGCGCGACAGCTCGGTGCTGACCCGGAACGGGCCGTGGTCCAGATCGATCCGTGGGTTGGGGCGTTCGAAGTGCAGCGTGGGCGGGAGCATCCCGTGCTCCACGACGAGGGCGGCTTTGATGAAACCAGCGACCCCGGCCGCGATGTCGAGATGCCCTATGTTGGGCTTAGCCGAGCCGAGCACACAGTGGTGGTGGGGTACGTCGGCGTAGGCCGAGGTCAGCGCGGAGACCTCGATCGGGTCGCCCAGGATCGTCGCCACGCCGTGTACCTCGACGTACCGGATGCTGTCGGCGCTCACATCCGCGTTGGCGAGCGCGGTGGAGATAACGTCGGCCTGGGCGACGGCGCTGGGAGCGGTGAAGCCAGCCCGCCGGGAACCGTCGTTGTTGACCGCGCCGCCCTTGATGACGGCGTGAATGTGGTCCCTGTCGTTGACCGCGTCCTTGAGGCGTTTGAGGACGACCATCCCGACGCCCTCACCGGCGACTGTGCCTTCGGCGCGGGCATCGAAGGTGCGGCAGTATCCGTCCGGCGAGTAGAGGCCATCCGGGCTGTAGAGATACCCCTTGCGCCGCGTCTGGTTGACGGCGGCCCCGCCTGCGAGGGCCATGTCGCACTGGTAGTCCAGCAGACCTTGGCACGCCTGCACGATTGCTACCAGGGAGGTGGAGCAGGCTGACTGGACGTTAATGCTCGGGCCCTGAAGGCCCAGCTTGTACGACAGCTTGGTGGCGAGGAAGTCGTGCCGGTTCCCGATGCCCACGCGCTTGTCGTCCATGATGTCCGCAGCAGTAAGGTGCGTGGCCACGTCGGTGAATACGTAGGAATTGAAGCCCGCACCGGCGTAGACGCCGATCAGCCCCCCGTAGCGCTGCGGGTCGTAACCGGCGGACTCCAGCGCCGTCCATCCGCACTCCAGGAGCACCCTGTGCTGCGGGTCCATGAGTTCGGCTTCCCGGGGCGAGTAGCCGAAGAACCCCGCGTCGAACGCGTCGCTGTCCTCAAGGAGATAGCCGACGGGCACGAAGCCGGGGTCGGTGAGCAGGGCAGGGTCGACGCCCCGTTCGCGCAGTTCCTCCTCAGTGAACTCGGCCCGGGAGCAGACTCCCTCCAGAAGATTGCTCCAGTACTCCTGGACGGTGCGCGCCTTCGGAAACCGTCCGGCCATGCCGACGATGGCAATGTCGAGAGAGCCCTCGAAGGCGTCGGTCGTGCTCATGAGCGGCTCCGCCGGGCACGGAGCTGCTCGTTGCGCCGCTTCAGCAGGGCGTTCTGCTGTTCGCTGTGCCGACGGACCGGTTCCGCCGGCACAGCGGCCTGGTCCGAGGACTTAAGCAGTTCCGCCTGGCTCCGGACGGTCGCGTAGGTGAACAGATCGAGCATGCTGACGCTCCGGTCGGAGGCCCGTTGCAGGCCCTGCTGGAGGGTAACGAGCATCAGGGAATGACCTCCGGCGTCAAAGAAGTTCTGGTCGATGCCCGACACCTCGGTGTTCAGCACTGTGCGCCAGACCTCGGCCACCAGTTGCTCCCACCGGCCGGACGACGGCACGGCGGTCCCGGCGGCTGGCGCTGGTGGCGGCGGCAGAGCGGCTCGGCTCACCTTGCCGTTGCCCGCCAGCGGCAGTGCGTCCATGACGACGACCTGGGGAATCATGTGGGCGGGGAGCCGTTCACGCAGCCGGTCGTCGAGAGCGGAGACCCGGAACGACGCGCGGGTGTGCGGTTCCACGTACGCCGCCAGTCGCCGCTCTCCGGGGGCGTCCTCGCGCAGGACCGTCACCGCGTTGCGCACCTCGGGGTGGCTCCTGAGCACGGCGTCGATCTCGCCGAGGGCGATGCGGAAACCGCGCAGCTTGACCTGGTCGTCGCGACGGCCCAGAAAAGCGATCATCCCGTCGGGGAAGCGACGCCCGAAGTCGCCCGTGCGGTACACGCGTTCCGTGGGTTCGCCGCACAGCGTGTCCGGCATGAAGGCCTGGGTATTCAGGTCGTCACGGCCGTGGTAGCCGCGTGCGACGCCATGCCCCCCGATCGCGATCTCTCCGGCCACTCCGGCCGGCACCGGCCGGCCCGCCGCGTCGACCACGTGCACCTGGGCGTTGGGGAGGGGAAAGCCGATCGGGGCGGTGTCCCAGTCGCCCTCCAGGCAGTCGCTCACGGTGAGGGTGAGGGCGCCGACCGTGGTCTCCGTCGGGCCGTAGTGGTTGAACACCCGGCAGTCGGGATTCTCCCGTTGCAGTTCCCGCAGCCACTGCCAGTCCGATGCCTCGCAGCCCACTACAAGCCGCTTGCGGGGGAAGAGTTCCCCGAACCGGGGCGAGGACTGCAGGCTTCGCAGATGAGATGGGGCGATCTTCAGGCAGTCTATGCCCCATCGGAGCGCCCAGTCGGCGAACGCGTCGGGGTCCACGGACCGTTCCCGGGACAGGAGTTGGGCTTCGCCGCCGGTGCAGAGGGGCGGCATCAGGGCGGTCACGCTGGAGTCGACGGACAGCGGCTGGACGACCGCCCACTTCATGGGCGTGTCGATATCGAGCCGCGTGAGGATGGCCTGGACGTAGCTGACGAGGTGCCGGTTCTCGACCACCACGCCCTTGGGGAGACCGGTCGTGCCCGAGGTGTAGAGCAAATAGGCGGCGTCAGTGAGCGCCGAGGGGGACACCGGCGGGTTGTGTGCCGGGCGGCCATCGACCACGGACCAGTCGGCGTCGAGCACGATCGCGGGAGGGCCTGAAGCCGACTCAGGCGCCGGATCGCCGGCAGCCGTCACGATCTCGGCCACGACACCGGCGTCCCGCAGGATCGCCTCCCTGCGCGACGCTGGCTCCCGCACGTCGACGGGTACGTACGCACCGCCCGCTTTGAGGACGGCCAGCAGGGCGGCCACCGTGCGGGTGTCACGGTCCGCGCGGATGCCCACTGCCGTGCCCGGACCGACCCCCCGCTCCCGCAGCAGGTGCGCCAGTTGGTTGGAGCGCCGATTGAGCTGCCGGAACGTCAGCTCTCCGTCCTCGGCGCGTACGGCCGTACGCTTGGGCGTCCGCTCGGCCTGCGCCTCGAAGAGTTCGTGGAAGGTGCGGCTCCCCGGTGTTACGGAGATCCGGTTCAGCGCGTCGAAGACGCTTGCTTCCTCGGCGGTGAGCATGTTCAGGGCCTCCACCGGGCGATCGGGGTGCTCGCGCACCCCCTCGGCAAGCGTCAGCAGGTGGCCTACGGCACGCCAGGCTGTGGCCTCGTCGAAGACGTCCGGTGCGAACACAAGATGGCCCGTCACCTGGTCGCCGTCCTGGAGGAGGATGAGCTCCAGGACGGCGCCGCTGCCGACGGCTCCCTGGTGGGCGGGCGCCGGATCGGCGACACGGCCGTACGTGAACTGCGGCGATGCCGCGGCGCCGTCGGCGTCGGCAGGTTCGATCACGGCCGCCCGTACGGCGTCGACCAGATGGGAGAAGGAGCGGTCAGCGGCGAGGTCCAGGCGGATCAGGTACGTCCCGTCCCCCTCGCTCGAGGACGCGGCGGGCGTCCAGTGGTCCCCGTCCCGGTCAGCCGATACGGCGACGGTGATGTCGGTCCGCCCGCTGTAGCGGTGCAGGAGCAGCCCGTACAGGGCCAACATTGCCGCGGGCAAGCCACCGCGATCCTTTCCCAGGGACCGCAGCGCCGCCGCCGACGTCGCGGGCAGGCGCAGGGCGACGGATCGCCTGGCCGGAGCGCGCCCGGGTGACGCCGGTCGATCCCAGGGGAGCTCCAGGACCGATGTCGGCTTCCCGTTCCGTGCGGCAAAATCCTTTTGGACGCTGCCGGGGCGGCAGTTGTCGTCGGGGTGTACAGGAAACGTCATGGATCCCCCAGGGAGTCTGGACCGAACCACACCAGTGGTGCCCAAAGGTCGTCAGTTTTGTCGGCATACTTCCTGGCCGATGTCGCGCAGGGGGGCAAGGCTCAGGTCACTGATGCGCCGCACCGATTCGTCCGCCATCTCCAGCAGGCCCGCCTCTATCGATGCGGCCAGAACGGCCGGCTGCTGCCCCGGCAGATACTTCTCGCTGGCACCGACCCCAATGAACAGTCCCCTCTCGGCCGCTACCCGCAGATGGAAGTTCGGTCCGATGCGTTGTCTGGATCCGCGCCAGTCCACCGATTTCCACAGGGGGGAGTCCAGCGCGGGTTCGCCGTCCCCCTTGCCCAAGAAGTTGTAGTGCAGCGAGAAGTGGGTCGGATTCGTCTCCGGTACACCAGATTCATTCAGTCGATTCTTCAGGGCATCCACATCAAAGTGGCCGTTGAAATAGGAGTTCAGGCTCTGGCGGTATACGGCGCTGATGAACTCGGAGGGCGACATGTCTCCGTCGGCCCGAAGGGTCAGCGGCGCGCACTGGTTGAGAGAGCTGACCATAGACGCCCAGGGTTCCTCCAGGCGATTGGCCGTCATCAGCCCGAAGGTGATGCTGTCCTGCTGCTTCGTCCGCATCAGCGCCAGCGAGCCGGCCGCCAGCACCACCGACTGCACGGACACATTCAGTCGGCGGGAAATCTCATCGGCGGACCGCATTCCGTCGAGGCTGTAGATCATGGCCCGTCGGCGTCGGCTGATGTCCCCGGGATCGCGGTCCTCGGCAAGGTGGTTTCCCCACTGCCCGATCCAGTACTCGACCGGCTTGTCGCCGCGTCCGTCGTTCTGCTGGGCAAGCGCTAGGTCGACAGGCTGGGGTTGCGGTCCCAGGACTCCGCCCTCGACCAACGCGCCGAACTGCTGCTCAAGGATCCGCACCGCGCCGTTGTCCGCGGCGATGTGGTGGATGACGGCCACGAAGTACACCGCGTCGCCCTGCCAGGTCGCAACGAACGCCGTCCAGGGCACCGGGGTGTCGACAGCGATGGGCTCCGCGGCCCGGGTCGCGGACACCTCCGCCACCGCGGACAGTGTGTCCTGGGCGAGTTCGACGGTGGGCACCGGGAAGGGCTGGTAGGCGTGGACGATCTGTTCCAGTCCGTCACGGCCCTCGCGGTAGCTCGTGCGGAGCGATTCGTGTGCCCTGACCAGTTCCTGCCAGGCGTCCACTGCGTGCAGCACGTCCGTCCACGCGGGCAATTCCCAGATGTTGACGAGATTCGCCACCGTCTGCCCTGCCGGGCCGTAGACCTCAAGCGAGCGCAGCACCGACAGCTGACCGTAGGTTAGCGGCCCTCGTCGTTCCACGGTCATCGGACTACCCCTGCCCTTTCGCCTGTCATACCTTCAGCCTTCTCGGACGGGTACGCGTAGTCGAATTTTTCCCGGAGCACTGTAAGTACCCAACGAACGCCCAACTGGATGCGTTCTGGCCCTTAGAAGGCACCTCCCGGTGTGCCCTCAGGGCAACCTCAATGACTTTGTGAAGGTCACTTGTCTGGATGTGGAGACGGCCACGATCGAGGGCCACCAACCAATGAGGCCCAGAAGGATGGCATCGGTTAGACGGTGGAATAGCGAGGTGACCTGTGATGCTCAGCGCGGCGGTCTGTGGTAGTCGCCATGAGGCTGTGGTGCGCTGTGGAACGAGGAAGTACATGCGCCAGCCGTGCGGAGCAATAAGGACGGCGCCCAGCGACCCCTGTAATTCCTCTAAAGCCCTCAGGCCCAATGCGCTGGGCAGACGGATCGCATCCATGCCTTGCCTGCTGCGGCGACCTAGAAGCCGCAGATACTGTCGACCGCGCCACTCCAGAAGCCATCGGGCACGGGTCGGCACTCCGGCTACAGGTGAAGCTCCGATAGTGTGCCCGACATATGGCCGGGCACCCATCCCAGGCCGAGGTCGGCCTGCTTGCGGGAGCACGAATTCGGGTGGCGCTTCGACCTGGCCCGGTCGAAGGCCGCAGACCTTCCGTCGGAAAGTTCCGACGGCAGCGGCATGGCTGAACACGCTGGCGGGAAGCGGGCACGACATGACTGATTCGCCGTAAGACGACTAGGGCGCCTGCCTTGGTGTCATGCACCAATGTCACCGAGGTTGCTTCCGCCGGCGCATCTCGGATCGTTGCTTATTGGCTCCAAACGGCTCGGCCTGGACTCACTGCTTCTAGTTTGGACTGAAGCTACCCAACTCAGATATCTCTGGGCTTGGTCGGAGTCGCCCTCCACCTTTCAGTCGGCAGCCATGGCTTGCGGGCTGGGCCTGGGGGGGGCAGGCAACCCTTTCCCGTTCGGTGACTCCTCCGTCCGGCAGAGACACGTGGTCATGCGCCTCCCGATCCCCGGCGTCGGAGTTCATCGCGGCTCGAGCTCGCGATGATCCAGCGCGCACTGCAGCGCCAGTTTTGTTGCCCTTGGGCGGCGCGCATGGTCGATGGCTCGCATGATGAGCTGACGCGGATGTAGATCTGGGCATGCCGCCTCCCTCGCCTTTCGGTGTACAACGGGCGGGTGGATCACAGTGCGCCGTAATCATTGCTACCGCGCGCCTGAAATGTCAATGGAGGCTGCCTAACCATGCAGGGAAACTTGACACTCCTGGCTGTGGCGCGGCTGACCGGATACCCTCGCGTGAGCCTCGGCTCCTGATCAGACGACACCCCCAGGAGAACGCTCGGTGGCAGCAGACGCCTACGCCCAACTAGCCAGAACCCTTGAGCGCATCACCCATGCCGCTGGCCAGTCGGCCCGACTGGCCGTCGTGCTCAATGTGGGCGACCTCTCGCGCCGCACCGCGATCCCCGAGGAGGTCGTTGCCTCCCTGCTCGACGGCAACAAGGCTCCGGACACCGCTCTGGCCGACCGTGTGCGGCAACGGCTTGATTTCGTACGCGAATCACATAGGCGACCCGACGGCAAGCGCTACTCCCTGGACGAACTGGCCGGCATCGCCGGGGTTACCCGGCAAACGATGAGCGAGTGGCGCAAGAGCGGCGTGCCCAGTCTGGAGTCCGCCGACCGACTGCGCCGATTCTTCGGCCTGCCCGCCGGCTTCCTCACGGCCGATGAACCCGAGGCCCTGGACGCCGCACTCCAGCCAGTGGTGCAGGAACTGGAGGCCAAGTCGGATCCGCTGGCCGCACTGCGAACGCCCGGCTTCTACCGCCTAGCCCAGCGCGCCCCGCACATGTCGCGCCGCAAGCTGCACGCCCTTGCCGAATGGGCAGAAATGATCACAGAGCGGGAAGCCGAAGACGACGAGGAACTCTGACGATCCGCACCACTGCACGCCGGGGAGCACCTCTCGCAGTCCCGTGTCATCGCCTGTGGAGCACCTTTTCAGCCAACCCTGCTCTGCCACCGCATCCGCTTCCCGCGCTACATCCCCTTTCCTCCCCCTCAGCTTTTCACGCACGCGAGTGGAGGAGGTGGCTGAAGTGACGTCCGCCTTGGCATATTTGCAGTCGGACGTTGCAGCATGGCCGCCCCTAGGCGGCGTCGAGCACCGGTTGTAGTCCTCCCGGCGCCGAACACTCAAAACACTCTCGGGGAGAATGGTGCGTACGAGCAAGGCGATGCGTCGGTTAGCTGACGCGCTCATCGATCCCATCCAGGTCCCGGTCCCTGCCGACCCCGAGGGACTGTTTGACGCGCTGATCGACTCCGTCAGCCAGTGGCGGGGGCGCACCGTCTACGTCCACAGAAAGGCATTTCCCCCTCACACCGCGAGCGGACTCTGGCTGGAGCGCGCGACATACGACGACGTCATCGTCGACGCTCGTGCCGCCAAATGGCACCAGATCGTCATCTTCTGTCACGAGGTGTGGCACATGAGTGAAGGAGGCGTGCTCGCATCACATCCCGTCCCCGGGGAACCTCTCCAGCCAGCGGCGGCCCGAACCGACTTCAGCGTGGCTGATGAGCAGGTTGCCGACCAGTTCGGCATGTTCATGGGCCGTCGTCTGCGTGCCTGGCTGGAAGCCTCAGCCGATTCCGTCTATGCCGCCCAGGGCGGCTCCCCCGACGACCTCTCCGGGCGTATCGGTGCAGCCCTCAACTACCGTGGCATTCGCCGATGAGCGGCACGATCAACTACATCAGCTGCGGCGTGCTGTGGCTCGGCCTGACCCTGAAGGTTCCCGACCTGGTCCGCCACCGGCGTGATCCGTTTCTGCTCGCCGTCTGCGCTCCCCTGGGACTGGCTGGCCTCTCCTTCCTCCTCGGCGCCGCACCGACCGTCGGCGCCATCAACCGGATCAGCGGCATCCCCAACCTCGCGGCCCCGCTCACCTACGCATCGATCACCGCCTACAGCGCCGCGTCCCTGGTTTTGATCGTGTACTGGCGGGGAGGGGACCACGTGCAGCGGACCTCACGGCGCTGGATCACGGGGTACGGGATTGTTCTTCTCGGCATCGCGGCAGCCTTCCCCTTCGGCGACGCGCCTGTGGAGCGCCGCACAGACCTCGACACCTACTACGCCACCACGCCGTACATCCGCGAAATGATCATTCTTTACCTGATCGGACACCTTGTGGCGGCCGGCGCGACCACGGCGCTGTCGCTGAGGTGGGGGCGCGAGGTCCATGGCTGGCTACACGCGGGACTCCTGACGCTGGGCGCAGGCTCGGCCTTCAACGCCTGCTACAGCGTCTCGAAACTGATCGCCGTCGTCGCCCGCTGGTTCGGGCGAGACTGGTCAGCCCTCAGCACAACCGTCTCACCAGCCGTCGCCGGGCTGGGCGCGCTCCTGTCCGTAGCGGGGATCCTCATCCCACTGGCCGGACCACAGCTGACGACCTGGGAGCGCTCCAGACGGGCCTACAAATGCCTTGGCCCGCTGGAACGGGAGCTCGACGAAATCCTCACACGCGAGGCCCTGCGGCTTCCCCGCCCCCGCAGGGCCTCCCCGGCCACGCGGCTGATGTGGCGTCAGACCAGTATTCACAACGCGCTGAGCTATCTGGATGTCTTCTTCGACCGGGCTCTGTTCGAGCAGACCCACTCGGCCTCTCTGCGCGAGACGGGAGACTGGGAGAGGGCCGAAGCAGCCGCGTGGGCTGCGGTGATCACCGCAGCCGTCCACAGGGCGACCGATCCGGGGGACACTCCCGCTGCCCCCGCCGAGACCGACCGTTTCTTCAGCCCGCCTCCTGGATCAGCATCGCTCCTCCTGCAGATAGCCGACGAACTGGCCGCTTCGACCCGTGTTGCAGCCACCCCCGTCCGCCTTAACCCAACGACGAAGGGCACGGCATGAGTCGGCCATCCGGCGCCCCCAACCCAACGGTCGCCGCGCGCAGGCATGAACGGGAATGCCGGGCATGAGCTTTGTCGTGTATCTCGCAGCCAGCGCATTCGCAGCAGTGTCCGTTCTGCTCTTCCGCCGACCACGCAAGGCACTACGAGATCCGCTGACCGCGTCCACCTGTGTGGCCATCACACTCGGCTCGCTGGTTTTCATCTGTTCGGCGCCACTCACTCTCGGCGCCGTCAACCGCCTCACCGGTATAGCGAACTTTGGGGCCCCGCTCACCTACAGCATGCTCTCGGCCTACAGCTGCTCCCTCCTGATACTGCTGTTCACCTGGCGAGGCGGACCGCCAGGGACGGTACGCCGCATGGCCCTGCGCTGCATCACCGCGTACGGCACTGCCATCGTCGCGATCATTGCCCTGTTCATCCTGGCTGACGCCGACACCGAGCGGCTCACGGATCTCGACACGTACTACGCCAACGCCCCGTACATGCGCGAGATGATCCTTCTCTACCTGCTCGGCCACAGCACGGCGACGCTGGCGATCTGCACCGTCTGCGTCAAGTGGGCACGCGAAGTGGACGGCCTCCTTCGGACCGGACTTCGCGTGATCCTCGCCGGAGGGGTGCTGGACGGCGTGGGCTTCCAGCTGATGAAGTACACGGCCGTGGTGGCGGCTTGGCGGGGTCACGACCTCAGTGTCCTCTCCACCACCATCGCGCCGCCGATGGCGTCGCTCGCCGGCCTGATCTGCTCTGTCGGTTTTGTCCTGCCGCGGCTCCTGCCTCCGGCCGTCGCTCACTGGCGCAGCCTCGGCGACTACCGAAGGCTGGGACGGCTGTGGTCCGAAGTCGGCTTCGTGGCCATCGCTCCGAAGCCGCCCACCTCCTGGTGGCACCTCCCCCAAGACCGGCTCCACTGGCGTGAGGTATCCATCCACGACGCTCTGCTGGCCCTGGCACCCCACTTCGACGACCGGGTCCGTACGAGGGCGCTCGCCGCCGCCCTGGGACAGGGTTCGTCGCCGCACGAGGCCCGCGTCGCCTCGGAGGCGGCCATGCTCGCCGACGCCACGCGCCGCGCCGCCGCCCGCGAGGAGCCCCTGGAGACACCGAGCACGTACCGGTTCTACGCCACCGAAGTCTCCGGCGCCGAAGGACTGGTGGAGCTCGCGCAGGCCCTGGAGCACTCCCCGTCCTCACCGGCATCCGCAACGGTACGGTGAGGGCTTCCTATGGCTGACAACAAGGAGCCCCATGTCGCGTAGAGCTGTCGTCATTGGTGCCGGCCTGGCTGGCATGCTGGCTGCGGCGGCACTGTCCGCCGTCGTGGACGAAGTGATCGTGCTGGACCGCGACGAGCTGCCCGACGGACCGGAGCACCGCAAAGGACTTCCGCAGGGGCGCCACGCGCATCTCCTCATGCCGGGCGGCATCGCCGCCATGGAGGACCTCGTGCCAGGGGTGAGTATGCGCAGCCACCTCCTGGCCGCGGGCGCACACGAAATATCCCTCGCCTCGGGCATGCTCGTTCTCACCCCCGAGGGCTGGTTCCACCGCTGGCGCCACGACGACCACAACATGATCACTTGCAGCCGTGCGCTGCTGGACTGGACTGTACGCGTCGCCGTCCAGGCCAACTCGAAGGTCGAAATCCGCAAGGCCCAGGCCCTGGAGCTGATCGGTACCTGGCGGCGCGTCCACGGCGTCCGCATCAAAACCGCCATCGGTGAGGTCGGTCTTGACGCCGACTTCGTCGTCGACGCGAGCGGGCGCGGATCACGCATCGTGAAGTGGCTGGGCCTGCTCGGCCTGTTCGGCATACGGGAAAGGACCATCGACTCCGGACTGGTCAACGCCACCCGTATCTACCGCGTCCCCACGGGCGCCCAGGACTTCCCCCTCACGCTCGTACAGGCAAACCCCTACATCCGCCAGCCGGGCCGCAGCGCAACCGTCGTGCCCATCGAGGGCGACCGGTGGATGGTCAGTCTCGCCGGCACCCGGGGCGGCGAACCCCCGGCGGACCCCGAGGGATTTCTGCAGTACACCCTCGATCTCCCCCACCCCATCGTGGGACAGCTCATCTCCGGCGCAGAGCCGCTGACCGACGTATTCATCAGCCGCAGCACCAGCAATGCCCGCCGCTACCTGGAGAAGGCACACCACTGGCCCGAGGGCTTCGTCGTCCTCGGAGACGCTCTCGCCACCTTCAACCCGGCGTACGGACAGGGCATGTCCGTGGCGGCACTCGGCGCCCGGGCCCTCAGCCGGGAACTTCAGCGCGCAGATCTGGCCGTGCCGGGCCTTGCCCGCCGCGTTCAACGAGCGGCCACCAAGTCTGTCGACGCAGCATGGACCATGGCAGTCAGCCAGGACATCCTGTTCCCCGGGGTTCGCGGAGGCAGCCCGACCGTCGTGGACCGGACCGCGGCCCGGTTCGCTCGGCGCCTGACGAACGCGGCCACCGGCTCCTACAGCGCGGCTACAGCATTGTGGGACGTGACAAGCCTCAGCACCGGCCCTGCACGCCTCCTGCGGCCGGACACTGTCCTCGCCACCGTCAACGGCTCTCCGCTGCCCGCGCTGGCCGGGCCGCCTCTGACCGGTCATGAGCGGGAAGTCCTGCGCAGCCTCAATCGAACCTCGGGCTGACCCGCAGCAGCGGCGCTATGACCCGGGGCTATCAGGAATTAGTTCATGACACTCCGAGCCTTGACCCGCTCCGTCGGCATGTGCTCGCCATCGTCGCAACCGCCCACCTCCAGACCCACGACCTCGACCAAACACTTGCGGTCGGGCCTTCGCAACTCTGCTCGTAGGAGATGACACAGGTGTTGATCGAGGCGCCCAGTCGGCGGTGCGCGAGGTGGGCGCGCGTCCACGGCGAAACCGTTGACGATGGCCGTGTGCCGGGCGCAGATAATCAGTTCGGACCGTGCTCACGGACGGACGAGACGATGACATCGTCTCCCTGCTGAACCGCGAACGCTTACTCGCTCAGCAGCCCCGGATGCTAATCACGATCAGCCGCCATGTTCGAGAAATGTGCGAGAAGGCCGGATCCTGCCCAAAGTGGGTTTACGCGTTCCTGGCCCCGTCGGCCCTACGAACGGCTCAAGGCCACCGCCCTGCCGCTGCTCGGACATCGAGCGCGCGGAGGTACTGATGTCAGCGCCAACCCGTACGATCTGGACACGTGCGACACGTGGAACGGAAGTGACGAGTGGCGCCTCAACGAGCGTGGGCGATAGAGGATGTCGCCATTGGCCAGAGTGACCAGGATCTGTTCGATCACCGTTCGGTTGCCCAGCAGTTGGCCCGCACGGTCAAAGAGACCAACGGGTCTTTGGCAGTGGGCCTGATCGGGCCGTTCGGCAGCGGCAAGTCCTCCGTGGTGCGGCTACTGACGACCGAACTGGCCGTCAATTCCGACTGGGCAGTTCTCCACGTGAGCGCGGAGCACCACAGCGGCGTCGCCCGCGCACGCGCGTTGATGTACGCGTTGCTCAAAGCGGCCCATCAAAAGACGTTGATCAACGACGCCACCTACTTGAGCGAGCGGTCCTGCCTCGAGGGAAGCCGACAGCGCACCCTCCCGCGCGCGAATCATCAGGCCGACGCACCAGGGAAGGCTGCCTGGTGGCGATATCTGCGTGCAGCCAGCGCCGGCCTGGGCTGGGTACTCGCAATGCTCATGCTCCTGTGGCTGCTGGGGGTCGGCGCGGTCACCATCGTGCACCTACTGGGTGGGGGTCAGCGCGTTTCGGCCTGGACCTGGTTCGCACCGAGCGGAGCGGCGTCGTTGACGGGGGTACTGGTCAGTGCCGCCGCCATCGCAGCCGTCCTTGCCGCGGGCAGGGAGGGAGCGCTGCAATCATTGAAGGCCTACGAGATCACCGTGAGCAGTCCGCGGCCTGAGTCCACCGATGAGCTCGAACAAGCCTTCGCAAGGCTTCTGCTTAGCATCAACCGACGGTTGGTGATCGCCGTGGACGACATCGACCGGCTTGCCGCCTCGGACGTCCTTGACGCGCTCGCAACAGTTCGAAGCTTCCTTTTGACAGGCACGCAGCATCGCCATCAGCCGGTCTTCGTCCTCTCCTGCGACGAGGACATCGTGCGGGAGGCGATCATCGGAGTCCGGCCCGGACTGGCTCATCGGCCCAGCACGCCGGAGAGCCCCGGCGCGACTGCCGACGCATCTGCTGTTCCTGAGCCAAGTCAGACTCGGCAGGAGTCCGACGCCGCGGTGCGCAAGGCGACCGAGGAAGCCGCTCAGGAGTACCTGAACAAGCTGTTCACCCTTCGCATGGTGCTGCCCGCGCACTACGACGCGGATCTGCGGGACTACGCGGAAGAACTGCTCATGGGTGCCCCGCCGTTCCATCCCGTCGTCGAGGAACTCGGTGGGCCGACGCAGACCCGGACGCTGCTGGAAGTTCTCATCCACCGTCGGGTCCGCGATCCCCGCCATGTCATCCGACTGCTCAATTCCTTCTTCAGTGACTATCAGCTCGCCCGGCGTCGCGAACAGCCTGTCGGGACGCGTCCGGCGCGCATCGCACTCGGTGAAGTCACGGGATACCCCATCGCGCTGGCTCGTCTCACCGTGCTCCGCCATGACTTCCGGGATCTGTACGACGCCATTCACGCCGAGCACAGGCTGCTCCATCTCCTGGACGAAGCTCTGCTCGGCTCTCAGCAGGCCCTTGCAGATCCCCTCGTCGCTGTTTACCGGGCATCGAGCTCATCCGCGCGTCTCGACCTGGAGCAGAATCACGGCTTGGCTTTCCTCAACGCTACGGCCGCTCGGGCCCGCACCCAACGTCCGGCCCAGATCAGCCCGCTGATCACTTTGGGATCCTCCAAGGCCAGCCGTTTGCTTGGCCGCCGGATGGCAACAGAGATCGAATACGGTCTTGTGCAGCGGAACGGAGCCGCTCTCGCGACGCGTCTGGCCGAACGGGAGCAACGGGTACAGGTGATTGAAGCGGCCACAGCGTCGCTTGAGGCCGCCCGTCCAGGGCAAGACCTCGACAATGCCGTCGCTGCCGCCCTTGAAGCCCTCGGCTCTGTCTTGAGTCTTCTCGTCACGGCCCCGTCGGAGGAAGAGCAGCACGCAGTGCACGCGCTGACGGACTGCATCGTGCGCCAGTACGAGCGCCTCACCCTGCCTGCTCCCAGCCATCTACTGGTCCCGCTGCTCAGCCTGAGCGTACCTGCGCATCTACCGCGTCTGCGGCAAGCCCTGCTGCCGGTCCCCGACGACCGGGATGAGGCTCGAACCTGGGCTCTCACTCTCCTCGCCCTGCCCCCGGATGACACCTCTGCCTTCCTGGCGCCATCTCTGGACACGTATTTCAACGCTCTCGCCGGTGAAGGCGACAATCAGGACTTGTCCTTCTGGGAGGGCCAGAGCCACCAGCCGGACGTCAGCTCCTGGCCGCCCTCGGCGCTTGCCGCCTTGCTGATCATGGCGGGGCGGCATGACGACACCGACGTTGTGCGCCAGGTCGGCACGTTGATCACCACCCGCAGTGACGACCGGGCCTGGGGCCACACGGTACTGCTGGCCCTGCTGGAACTCCTGTCCTCCAGTGCTGCCGTACGCCGTAAAGCGGTCGAAATTCTCTCCTCCGCTCCCGTCCCCTCAGCCGACTGGGGGGACGGCATCGAGGACGGCGAAGCCGAGCTTCTGGCCACCCAAATCATTCAGGCCGTGGCCCAAGCCCTACAGGATGACGACGACGAAGACAGCATGCTCGCCACGATGAAGCTGCTTACACGATGGCTGCCCGCAGCTCAACAGCTCCCAGACGCGTCGCTCGCTCAACAGGCCATCGCCGACGCCACCGGCGTCGTGTCCTCTGTCCACACAGATCTCACGGCTGCCGCCGACGCGGTCGTCGAACGACTCGATGAGGAACCGGCCGCCACCTGCGTCACCGCGATGGCCACAGCACTTGCTGGCCACCGGGATCCCGACGATGCCATCGGCACCCACCTGCGCGATGCCCTGGTCAACTATCTCCGGCGTAGCGAGGGTTCAGAGGCCGAGGCCACCCACCATGCGGTCACCACCTGTATGACGGTTCTCACCGGAGAAGTGGAAGCGACCACCCCAGCCGGACGGTTCGCGCGCTCCACGCTGCCGATGCTGCTGACCACGAATCCCGGTGTGGGTATGACGGCCACTCTGATTCAGCGCCTGCACGGTTCCCTCACCACAAGCAACCCGCCCCACGCCCAAGAAGTACTGACCAGTCTTCACGTCCTTCTGCGTGATCCGGCGGCGCGCGACACCCAGCTCACCGCCGTGATCCAGCGGGTCCAGCAGTTCATGAACTCTGCTACCCCGGCTATCGCGTTGGATTTCGCCGCCCACTACATCACTGCGACCGCCGTAGACGTCAACTGGCTGAACTGGTTCGCCTCGCACTGGGCAAGCCTCTCGCCTTCCACCCGCAGTCTTGCCGCCGCAGCAGCCGAGCGCCCCGAACTCCAAGGCGTTCCCAGCCTGCGCGACTACCTGATCCAGCACCTGCTGGAGACCGAGGACACCAAACCCTGGCAGTACGCAGACGCCCTGTGGCGCCACCAAGCCTCCACAGACCAGCAAAGCAGCCTGCTGGCCCGGGCCGGCACGCGTTGCCCGGCACTCGCTCACTGCGCCGCCCAGGCAGACGCCGAACTCCTGTGCAATGCACTCGTCAAAGCCAACGAAGAGATCAGCGATGTGCTCACCATGATCCGGGAGGCTTCGGACTTCGACGACGGAGTCATGGTGTACCTGAACAACCGCTTGGAACAGCCCGAGTGGACACCTGCACTCGCCTCCGCCGCGATCACGCTGGTCAACGACCCAGCCGCTCTCTGGAAACACGTCTTGCCCTCTATGACCGAGGATCAGAGCAGCGCCACCCGAGCAACTGCGTTCATCGCCGCGCTCATCGAACATCACCCGGACTCGGTGCCCGATGACCTCGTCGCCAGCCTCACTCCCGTACTCCGCGAGGCAGAACCCCAGCTCGCCACAGCGATCGGCCACGCCATGCGCCCCCTGCCCAAGACGGCGCGGAAACTTCGTAGAGCCATGGACGGCTTCAGTAACACTCTTGCGCAGCGTGCGCGGAACGCCGCGTTCAAGGAGGCCAGTGGTATCTGATCGCCAACCGCTACCCCGGTGTTCGAAGAATCCTGCCTGCCGGGCATCGATCCGGGAAGGCCGTAGCACGGGCGCAGACGGACGAATCGATCTCGATCGTTCCGCGCTCGCGAAGTGGTGCGGGTGAGGTGTCCTGCCGACAGAGCGGGCACCATTTGGCTTCGCCTGTGTGTAGCGGCCATGAGCTGCCCGCGGATCTTGGTGCCGTCGACGGTGTTCATGCCGTTGCCACACCCGCTCGTTCCCATGGTGGGCAACATCGCCAGCGGCGTCCTTTACAGCCATACTGTGCACGCCGACGCCAGCTCCATGGGCGCTGCGGTGGCGTGGAGCTCGGTGGTTCGTACCCGACTGGATCTCGTTGGTCCTCGCCACCCGCTCCTGGTTCGGGCACAACCGCCTCTCGCCCCCCTCGCTCCACTGGCTGACCAGCCTGTACAGCAGGATGCGAGCGGGGCGGGCCTCCGCGTGAGCGTGGGTCATGGGCCGGAGCGACCCTTCGGGCTCCCTGGCCGCGTCCCATTCGGACGACATCCATAGGGATAATCGACGCCATGTTCGAGATCGGTCCCGACTCCGACACAGCGGCGGTGTACCGGGCGAGATTCGCCCGGCGTCTGCCCTCCAGTCTCACTGAACTGACCGGGCCCGAGCACGGCCCGGTCGAGTTGCCTCTGCACGTGGCGTGGTCAGGGCTGCGCGTCTTGGATCTGGACCGGCCTCGTCAGCGCATGAGCTTGTATCGGACTGTACTTGCCGAAGGTATGCGCGACGACCTGTGCCGCTTTCTCAACCGCGATGTGCTCCTGGACCTGTGGCCGACCATGTACACCCTCATCGGACGTGCTGTCAGGGAGGTCTGGGAGGACGCCTTTCCTGAGCTGAAGGCTGTCGGAGATTCAGTGCGTTGTGGCAAACCGGATCTTGTTCGAAGCCTGTGGTGCGGGTGATCATTCGGACAGAGATGCCAGTGTGGTCGTGGGCATGAAGAAACGGGCCCCTTGGTAGTGACGTGGTTGTTGAGGCCGGTCACGAGCAAGGAGACCCGTTGTCCGACGAGTTGACCATCCCTGCTGTACCCGCGTCCACCACGGTCACCCCGGAGTGTGACTGCTACGTGCACAGGTTCGATTCGATCGCTCCGGGACAGCGGGCGAGGTGCTATCCGAGTGACATGACGGATGCGGAGTGGGCCGAGGTCCGCTCCGCGGTGCCGGTGCCGGCCTGGCTGCTCAAGCGGGGAGGGCGCCCGGAGGGTACTGCCACCGAGAGATGCTCGACGCGGTGCGCTACCTGGTCGACAACGGCGTGAAGTGGACGGCCATGCCGGTCGACTTCCCGTACTGGCGGGCGGTCTACGACTTCTTCCGCCGCTGGCGGACCTACGACTATGCGCGTGAACTGTACGAACGCCTGCGACGTTCGGCGAGGGAACGCTCAGGCCGCAATGCCGAGCCCAGTGCGGGAGTCATCGACAGTCAGTCGGTGGACGCCTCCGAGACCGTCGGCGAGGACAGCCGCGGATACGACGGCGGCAAGTCACGTGACGGCCGCAAGCGTCACATCCTGACCGACACCGAGGGCCTGCTCCTGGAAGTGACCGTGACCACGGCCGATGTGCACGACTCCAAGGCCGCCCCCGCACTGCTGGAGACATTCATGAACCAGCCGGGCCGGCTGCTGCAACTGGTGTGGGCCGACAGCGCCTACCAGGGTCCGGCGCTGGCGAAGGCGTTCGCCCGCCACGGAGTCCGGACCGAGGTCGTGCGCCGCTCCGACGGGCAACGCGGATTTGTCGTCCTGGCCCGCAGGTGGGTGGTGGAGCGGACGCTGAGCTGGCTGGCCCGCTCACGCCGCCTCAACCGCGACCACGAACGCCGCCCCGACCACCACCAGCAGATGGTGTGGTGGGCCGCCGTGATCAGGCTGTCCCGGCGCCTGGCCGCAGACGCTCCGCGCTGGCCGGAGAAACGCCCCGCCCGACTGCTGCGGGCGCGGGCGTGAACCGTCCGTCCTCCGCCCGCACCAGCCAGCCCCGCTTCTCCAGCACGTAGGCACGGTGCCGGATCTTCTCCACCTCGTTCTTGATCTCCGCTTCCCGGCCCACCGCCCGCGTCAGTTCCACCCCGTTCACCGGCCCCGACGCGGCCACCACCGCGGCGAACACCTCCCGATACAGGCCGCTGAGCACCTCCTCGCCCATGCCCGACCCCCACACCGACGGCCGCTCGCCATGCCCCGCGCCGGGGCCGCTCGATCCCACGGCGGCAGCCGCCTCACCACCGGACGGCACGGAAACCGGCGTATTCACCGGGCTTTCCTCGGCCAGCACCGACACGAGCTCCTCACGCCCCACCCGGGCCCGCTCGACTCGCTCCCGCGCGGCATCCACCTCCGCCTGAGCCTGCTCCAGGACCTCCGTCCAGGACTCCAGATCCTGCCTCGCCCGCACCTCACGCCGTTCCATCAACCCCAGCACCGGCGGCATCGCGCCTCCTCGATCAACAACAAGCCGCCCGCTGCCTGCCCCTACGCCGTCGCGATCATGCCCCGCACACGAAGAAGCCCCTGCTCATCAAACAGGGACTCCCTTTGCCACAACGCACTCAGCCTGATCTGCCCGAACTGGCCACCACACCGGACAGATCAGGGAAGTACCCGCCGTGGTCCGTTCTCCTCATTCCGAGCGGCGGTCATGAGACGCGGGCCCGTGCCGCCAATTGCCCAATAACCGTAAGCCCGCAGCACTGGGCATGCCCAGCCCGGCGAAGTACGAACATCGCGCATCATCCGCCGATCCGCTACGGGATCGGCGGTCATGTCCCGCCGAGTGGTGTAGCCGATCAAGTGGCGGTCGTGTTGGTGGTG
>NZ_JAVFVX010000115.1:0-22486 GCF_033441795.1 Streptomyces sp. ADMS
CGGCGTACCGGTCCCGAACGCCGTGACCGACGGCTGCTACGTCAACTACCCGGACATCGACCTGCACGACCCGGCGTACAACAAGTCCCAGGTGCCCTGGTACACCCTGTACTACAAGAACAGCTATCCCAGGCTCCAGAAGATCAAGGCCAAGTACGACCCGGGCAACGTGTTCCACCACAGCCAGTCCGTGCGGCTGCCGAAGCCGTGACGGCGCGGACGGAGGGGACCGCACCGGCACCCCGGGGGCAGGCCGGCGTCACCGGTGACTCCCGGCGCGGCGGTCTGCCCGCCGTGATCTCGGTGGCACTCGGCTCCTTCGTCCTGGTGCTCTCCGAACTGCTGCCGGTGGGCGCCCTGACCGACATCGGCGCCGACCTCGACGTGTCGACCGGCGTGACCGGCCTGCTCGTCGTGACGCCCGGGCTCGCCGCGGCCGTCGCCGCCCCCGTACTGACCCTGACGGCGGGGCGCCTGGACCGCCGTACGGTGCTGTGGACACTGGCCGCCCTGACGGCGGTGGCCAACCTGCTGTGCGCCGTGTCGCAGAACCTGGCGACGATGCTCGCCGGCCGGGTCCTGCTCGGCGCGGCACTCGGCGGGTTCTGGGCGGTGGGCGCGGCGGTCGCACCCCGGCTGGTGCCGCCCGAGTCCGCGCACCGGGCCGCCTCCCTGGTCACCGCCGGCATCTCGGTGGGCACCGTGGCGAGCCTTCCGCTCGCGGCGCTGGCGGGCGGGAGCACGGGCTGGCGTACCGCGTTCTGGGCCGCCAGTCTGGTGGCGCTCGGAGCCCTGGCCGCCCAGCTGCGGTACCTGCCGCCGCTGCCCGCCGGCCCCGTGATCGGCCGGCGGGCCCTGGCGGCCGTCCTGCGCAGCCCCGCGGCCAGGGGCGGGCTGCTGACCACCGCCCTGGTGTTCCTCGGGCACTTCGCCGCGTACACCTATGTCGGGCCCTACCTGGAACGCCAGGCGGACTTCGGCGGCCCGGCGATCGCCGCGGTGCTGCTCGCGTACGGAGTGGCCGGGATCGGCGGCAACTTCCTGGCCGGGCTGACCCTGGCCCGCTCCGTGCGGGGGACCGTCGGCGGGGCGGCCGCGGCACTCGCCGCGGCCGTCGCGCTGCTGCCAGTGTGCGCGGGCTCGCCCGTGCTGGTGAGCGTTCTCGTCGTGGTCTGGGGAGCGGCCTTCGGAATGGTGCCGCTGAGCCTGCAGACCGCGATGGCCAAGGCCGTGCCGGAGGCGCCCGAGAGCTCTCTCGCCGTCTTCGTGACCGCCGTACAGCTGTCGCTCGCGACGGGGTCGCTGCTCGGCGGCCTGGTGGTCGACGGGTACGGCGTGCCGGCCGGGCCGGTTCTCGGGGCGGCGCTCGCGGCGCTCGCGGTGACGGTCCCGCTGCTGTCGGCCCGGCGGTCCCGAACGAGGCAGCAAGAATCGGTGGTGTGACGGGCGGGGGCCTGGACGAGTCTGGGCGGCAGGAGCTCGTCCGGAGGGCCGGCCGAGCGTTCCCACTTGGAGGAGACATGGCTGTCCGCCCGGGCGAGGTCTACTACAACCCCAGGTGTCGGGAGAAGATCGTCATCAGGACGCCCGCCGCGCAGACCGGCGGTGAACGCGCGGTCATGGATCTCTACGTCGAGCCCGGCGGGTTCGCCGCCGGCTACCACACGCACCCGTTCAGCGAGGAGATATTCACGCTGGTGCGCGGCAGCCTGCGGGTGCACGTGGGTGGCCGCGACGTCATCCTCGACGAGGTCGGGCAAACCGTGACCGTGCCGGCCGGCACGGTGCACCGCTGGTTCGGCAACACCGAGAAGGAGACGTCCTTCGCGGTGGTCGAGCTGGTCAACCGGGCCGAGCGCTTCGAGCAACTGATCCTGCGTCAGCTGTTCGGCCTCGCCCAGGACGGCAAGACGGACGTGGAGGGGCGGCCGAACCTGCTCCAGCACGCCGTCACGATGCGTGAGTTCTCCGACGTCCTGAGGTTCACGGACCGGCCCTGGCCGGTCCAGCGCATCATGAACGGTGCCCTGGCACCGCTCGCCCGGCTGCTCGGCTACCGGGCCTGCAACCCGGAGTACATGGAGCGCGGCCCGCTGGAGATCGCCGAACTCGAGACACTGCCCGACGAGGTGGCCCGGCAGTTCGCCGGGCCGGCGCGTGAGCGGGGCGAGACCCCCGGCGTCCAGTAGGTGTGCGGCAGACGAAGCCGAGGACCCCGGTGGCCTGCTGGCCACCGGGGTCCTGTCGTGCTGGCCGGCCCGAGCGAGCCGGTCCGAAACGGCCGCGTCAGACGCTCTTGTGGAACCCGGCGTCGACCGCGTAGTCCGAGCCCGTGGTGCTCGCCGAGCGCGGCGAGGCCAGCAGCAGGACCGCGTCGGCGACCTCCTGCGGGGTGATGAGGCGGCCCGTGACCTGGCCCATCATCTGCGGGGCGATGCTCTCCATGACGCTGTCACGGTCGGCGCCCGCCATGCCGGCGATGATGTCGGCCGCGCCGCCCTCCTCGGTCCACCAGGCGGTCAGCACGGCGCCCGGGGAGACGGTGTTGACGCGGATGCCCTGGGCGCCGAACTCCTCCGACAGCGCCTTGGTCAGGTTGGACAGACCCGCCTTGGCGGCGCCGTACTCGATGTTGACCTGTGCGGGCTGGCGGGCCATGCCGGTGGAGACGTTGACGATGGAGCCGCCGCCGCGCTCGATCATGGCGGGGATGGCCGCGCGGATGGCACGGACGGCCGAGAACAGGTTGAACTCGAAGATCGCCTGCCACTGATCGTCGCTGCTGTCGAAGAAGCCGGTGCGCGGCATGGAGACACCGGGCGGCGGGCCACCCGCGTTGTTCACGAGGATGTCGATGCCGCCGAAGTGCTCGATCGCGCGGGCGACGACCTGCGCCGGTGCCTCGGCGTCCATCAGATCGGCGGGGACGTGCAGCAGGTCCGGGCCCGCCAGCTGCTCCAGTTCCGGGGTGCCCTTGCGGGAGACCGCCACGACCTTGGCGCCCTCTTCGAGCAGCGAACGCGTGATGGCCAGGCCGATGCCCTTGGAGGCTCCGGTCACCACGGCCACGCGGCCGGAAAGGTTGAGATCCATGCTTGTCCTTCGCTAGATCGAGACCCTCGCCCGAGAGGCAGGGGAGAACTCAGTGGCGCGCTCTCACAGGTTTGAACACCGGCTGCCCCCAACGGGTTGCACGGGCCCGGGGCTGCAACCGGCGATCGGACGGCGGGGTTCTGAACACCGTTCCCTCCCTGCTCCCTCCTCGCCCTCCTCCCAGGAGCTCCCATGCCTTCCTCGGCGCCCCGCCCGCACAGCTCAGTGGTGCTGCTGGTCTCGTGCGCCCCGCTGCTGGCCAACGCGGACGCCGGCCTCGTCGTCCTGGCCCTGCCCGGTATCCGACGCGACCTCTCCATGAGCCTGATCGAGGCGCACTGGGTGACCAACCTGTACGTCGTGCTGGTCGGCGGCCTGCAACTGCTCGGGGGCCGGCTCTGCGACCGGTACGGGGCGCGCCGGCTGCTGCGTGGATCCCTGGCCGGCTTCGGCGCCGCGTCCTTGGTGTGCGCGCTGGCGCCGAGCGCGACGGTGCTCCTGATGGGCCGGGCCGGCCAGGCGGTGGCCGCGGCGGCGATGGTCCCGGCCGCCATGTGCGTGCTGTTCACCGTGGTGCCGGGGGAGGCGGAGCGGCGCAGGGCCCTCGCCCGGTGGACGGCGTCCGGCGGCATCGGCGCCGTCGCCGGCGTACTGGCGGGCGGCCTGGCGGCCGGCCACCTCGGCTGGCGCTGGGCGTTCCTGCTGGACGTCCCACTCGCGCTGGGCGCCGCGGTGGCGGCCCGGCGGCTCGGCCCGGACGTACGTGAACACCACCCGGACACCGCCCTGGACGTCCGCGGGGCGCTGCTGCCGGCCGGGGCGCTGCTGTCGCTGGTGTACGCGCTGGTGGGTCTCGCGGAGCACGGGTTCGGGTTCCCCACGTGGACCGCGCTCGCCGTGGCGGTACTCCTGGGAGGGGCGTTCTCGCGGTGGCGGAGACGGACGCGGGCATCCGGTCCGCTGCTGCCGGCGGTGGTCCTGCGCAACCGTCCGCTCGCGGTCAGCGCGCTGGGCATAGTGTTCGTCGCCGCGTCGACGGGCCCCGTGGTGTTCGTCGGCAGCCTGTACCTCCAGGAGGCGCGCGGGTACGGCGCCTGGCCCGCCGCGTGTGCCCTGCTGCCGGTCGTGGGCGGGGTACTGGTGGTGGGACGGTGGTGTGTCCGGGCCCTGGGACGGTTCGGCCCGCGCAGGTCCTGTCTGGCCGGCTGCGGGCTCACCGGCTCGGGTCTCGTACTGCTGACGAGACTGTCGCCCGACTCGCGGTACGCGACGGAGGTCCTGCCGGGGCTGCTGCTCATAGGGGCGGGCCTGCCCGTCCTGTGGATGGCCTGCGAGCTGGCGTCCGTGTCGACACTGGACCCCTCGGCGATCGGGGCGGCCGCCGGGGTGGTGCAGTGCGCAGGCCAGATCGGCGCCGCCCTGGGACTGGGCCTGGCGGTGACCCTGTACACCGGGACCGGCGCCCCGACGGACCCGGCCGCGGGCGCTGGCCGGGTCTTCTGGTGCTGCACGGCCCTGACGGCATGCGTAGCGCTCACCGCCTACCTGGGCCTACGGCCCGACCGCCGGACCGGTGGGGTGGCGGGTCATGCGCCCAGCAGTATGGGGTGGGCCCCGGACCGGGTCGTCGATGGGGTCCGGGGGTGAGTGGTGTGCGGGTGTGGGTTGGGGACGCCCGCGTCCAGGGAGGGGCGGAACTCAGCTGCGGACGGGGGCTCCAGGCGGGGGTGTCCGGCCAGGATGTCGGTGATCAGATGGTGGATGCGCCGGCTGGGGGAGGTGCTCAGTTCCGTGCGCAGTACGTCGCACAGCCGCTGGAAGACACCGAGCGCGTCGGCCTGACGGCCCGACCGGTACAGGGCCAGCATCAGCTGGCCGGTGAGCTCCTCGTTGGCGGGATCCCGGTGGACAAGGGCATGGAGCTCGGCGAGCAGCTGGTGGTGGCGGCCCAGCCGGAGTTCGGCGTCCATGCGCTGGACCACGGATTCGGTGTGGGTCTGTCCGATCGCCGCGAGTGCGGCGCGCAGCAGTGGCCCGGTGGGCGCGTCGATGAAGCCCGGCCCGGTCCACATCGTGTGGGCGGCCCGTAACTGCCGGACTCCTTCGTCGAGTTTCCCGGCGTCGAGGGCGGCCCGTCCGGCGCGGATCCGGTGTTCGTAGGCGTTCAGGTCGAGTTCGCCGTCCCGGACGCGGAGCAGGTAGCCCTGGTCGCGGGTGACGATCCGGCCAGAGTCCCTGGACGTCGGTGACGCCTCGCTCTCCTTGAGCATGCGGCGCAGCTGCATCACATAGGTGTGCACCGCGGCGACCGCGCGAGGAGGCGGGCTGTACTCCCACAGCTCCTCGACGAACTGCCCCATGGACACCACGCGGTTGGCGCTCAGCAGGAGCAGAGCCAACATCTGGCGGTGCTTGGGCGCGCTGGGAGTCCGGTAGCTGCCGTTCTCTGTGACGGACATGGGTCCAAGTATCGAGAAACGCATTATCTCTCCCCGTTTAATGTGCCAGTGCGTCAACTCTTCCAGCGTAACCACGATCTGGCACATAAGGACGGTCCGGACGCCCACTTTGGCAACTCTTCGGCAGGCGTTCCGGACCGCCTCTTGGAAGGGGACTCCGAATTTCCGTTTCTTATGTCCGGGGCAGAGATGGAAGGTTACTGTCCGGTGACGCGTGCCAGTACTTCCGCCGGATTTCGGGGCGGCCGGTTGCCGCGCCAGGCCACATGCTGATCCGGCCGTACGAGGACCAGGTCCCGCCCGTACAATTCCCGCCCGGCGGGGTCGTCCACCTGAACCACGGAAAACGGAATGCCGGATTCTCTGGCGGCCTTTTCGAACCCGTAGGTGTCCTGGTGGACGCCGCACAGACTCAGCAGGGTGAACCCGGTCCCGATCCGGTCGAAGAGCGAGCCGCCCGGCCCGTGTTCCTCGTCCAGCCACAGATGCGGGGCGCGTCCGCCGGGCACCCCTGACGGTGTGTAGGAGGTGAAGTCGTCCGGTGGCGGCGTGGCACCGTCGGCGAGGACGACGGGCGACGCGTCGTAGCGGGCGCCCAGCTGCACCCCGAGCGTGTCCATGGTGAGCCGGCCGTACGCGGCGAGCGCCGCCCCCGTCCGCAGCCGGGTCGCCTCGCCCGCGGCGCTGTCCTCCTCCAGGAGGGGCGGCCGTTCGACGGCCCCGAGGGCGATGTTCAGTTCACGGGCGGCCGCCGTGTTGCGCAGGGCGACGGGCCGGCGCTCCGCCTCGTACGACGGCAGCAGGCCCGGGCCCGCCCAGCCCTGCACCGCGGCGGCCAGCTTCCACGCCAGGTTGGCCGCGTCGTCCACCCCCGTGTTCATGCCGAACCCGCCGTTCGGCGTGAACAGGTGCGCGGCGTCTCCGGCCAGCCAGACGCGCCCGGCCCCGAAGCGCTCGGCGACCAGTGCGGCGCCCGGTGTCCAGGCGCGGCGCCCGAGAACCTCCACCTCGACCGGGACGCCCACGGCCCGGCGTACCAGCTCCACGATCGCGCCCTCGTCGGGGTCGTCCGGATCGGCCGAACTCGTCAGCAGGAAGAACTCGTCGGCGCCGTTGAGGGCGATCAGGTTGAGCGCGATCTCGCCATTGAAGACCCAGTTGCTCCACGCGGCGTGCTCCCGCAGGAACCGGCCGTACATCCCCGGCACGCGCAGCCGCGCGGCGGTCGCCCGGCGCCCCAGGACGTCCTGGTCCAGCGAGCCCTCGCCGGTGTACGAGATGCCCAGCGAGCGCCGTACGAGGCTGTGCCCGCCGTCGCAGCCGACCGCGTACCGCGCTTCCCAGGTGCGGGGCCCGCCAGGGCCCGCCACGGCGACGATGACGCGGTCGTCGCTCTCGTGGACCGCGGTGACCCGGTGGCCGTAGCGCAGCGCGATGCCCGGCCGAGTGCGGGCGTGTGCCAGCAGCAGCTGTTCGACGTACATCTGGTTCGCGCGGTGCATCGGCTCGGGCACCTGGTCGGTCCGGTCGGCCGCCGCCACCCCGGCCCGCACCTCGTCGGCGCCGGGCCACGGCAGGTGGGTCAGCAGATGGCCGCTGTAGCGGGTGAAGAAGGAGATGCCGGCGCTGTGGCCGCCGGGCAGCCCCAGTTCCCGTATCCGCGAGGCCAGTCCGAGCCTGCGGTAGTGCTCCATCGTGCGGGCGCCGTGGGTGCTGCCCCGGGGCTCCGCCAGGACCGAGTCCGCGCTGTCGAAGACGACCGACTCGCACCCGTGGTGGTCCAGGAAGAGCGCGAGCAGCAGCCCCACGGGACCGCCCCCGACGATGGCGACCGGCGTATGCGAAGGACGGTCCATCGAACTGGCCTCCAGCCTGAGTTCACGCAAACAGGGGCGGCATCTTCTCAATACCTTCTGAAGGATTAATGGAGATGCTGCTCAGCGAAATATCGAGTTCTTCTCCAGGGACTCTTTAGAAGCTGCCTGGACACTCTCTTCCGCCACCTGTCCGACTTCTCCGAGTCCCCCGAGCGTGAGGTATTCCATGTTTCTCCTGGGCACGCACCGGTCGGTTGTGCAGCGACTACGCCTCTACACGAACAGGAATCTTGGGGCGGGAAACTTCTTCTGGCACGCCTGGCGGATTTCGCAGGACCGGGACCGGCCACTCCTGTTCCACCCGGACGTCACACAGCCGGCCTGGGAAAACCGGGAATGGCAGGGCTTCTCCCTGAACGACATCCGGCTCGCCGTCCTGCGGTACGCGAACTGGTACCGCGAACAGGGTGTCACCGGGGGCTCGCACGTCGGCCTCTACACGGGCCACGGGCTGCACGGGCTGCTCCACCACATCGCCGTCACCTCGCTCGGCGCGGCGGCCGTCCACTGCAATCCGCGCATGGCACCGCAGACCGCGTCCGAGTACTTCCTGCGCACCGGCACCGGGCTCGTCGTCGGTGACGCCGACCTGCTGAAGGACCTCACCTCCGCCTGGCAGACCGCGGGCGCCACCGCCCCGTCCGTCCAGGACATCCAGGTCCTCGACACGGAGGCCGTCCGGCCGCGCGGCCCCATCCCGTCGTTCCCCCACCAACACGCCGCCGACGACCTGGTCATGGTGTCCCACTCCTCGGGAACCACCGGCCGTCCCAAGGCGCCCGTCTTCCACCACCGGTCGTTCTTCGCCGGCAAGCGCGAGCGGCTGTGGACGTTCCCGTCGCTGCGCTCCGACCGGCTCCTGACGGCGCTGCCGCACAGCCACTCGGCCGGCATCAGCTATCTGTCCATGGCCCTGCTGCTGGGCATTCCCACGCTCATCGTGGACGGCGCGAACGGAGAACGGGTGACTCGCGCGGTCAACGCCTTCAAGCCCACGATCGTCCTCGGCTTCCCGCTCACCCTCGCCGAGATCGACCCGGCCGCCATCAGCCCGGACGCGGCCCGGCACGTGCACACCTGGAACGGCATGGGCGACGCCTCGCACGAGCGGCACATCCGTCCGCTGACCGCCCTCGGCACCCCCGGTACCGGATCGGTCTACGTCGACGGCCTCGGCTCGTCCGAGATGGGCATGGTGCTGTTCAAGGCCGCCCACACCGACCGGTCGAACCACTACGGGCGTCACATCGGCAAGCCCGTCGGCGTGGTGCGCGAGGCGGCGGTTCTCGACCCGTCCGGGCGTGAACTGCCCGACGGCCAGGCCGGCCTGCTCGGCGTCAAGGGAGCAAGTGTGACTCCCGGCTACTGGGACGACCCGGGACTCACCAAACAGTCCATCCTCAACGGCTACTTCCTCACAGGCGACATCGTCCGCAAGGACGGCGAGGGCAACTGGTACCACCTGGACCGCACCCCCGACGTCATCCGGGCCGCCGCCGGCGACATCCACAGCCTGCCCCTCGAAGAGGTCGTGCTGAACACCACCCGGGCCCTGGACGCCGCGGTCATCGCGGTCGACGATCCCCAGCAGCCCGGCAGGTCCTGCCCCGCCGCCGTTGTCTACTACGCGGACGGCATCGACCGCGATGCCGCGGACCTCCTCATGGTGTGCAACGCGGCCCTCGACAAGGCCGGTCTGCCGCGTCTGAACGCGCTGATCCTCACGGCGGAGCGGGACCACCTCCCCGTCGGCGTGACCGGAAAGGTCCTCAAGCGGACGCTGCGCGAGAGCCACCACGACGTACTGAGCCGGCCCGCCACCAATACCGTCGCGAAGTCCGCGGCCTGATCCCGCGTCAGCCTGCCGACCGAAGAGGAACGAGCATGCCCGACCAGAAAGCAGTGCGCCGGGTCGTCGACATCATCACCGGTACGTGGCAGGCCCAGGCGCTGTACGCGGCCGTCGCCCTTCGCGTCGCCGACCACGTCGCCGCCGGACACACCACCGACGAAGCGCTCGCCGAACAGACCCGGTCCGACCCGGACGGCATCCGCCGGCTGACGCGGCTGCTGACCGCGATGGACGTCCTGGACCCCGTGTCCACCGGCCACCGGCTCACCTCCACCGGGGAACTGCTGCGGTCCGACGCCCCGCAGTCCATGAGCGACATGGTCCGCATCTACGGCGAGGAGTTCCACCGCGCGTGGGGCGCGGTCGTCCCCGCCGTGCGGACCGGGACCTCCGGATTCCAGCACGCGTTCGGCATGTCGCTCCACACCTATCTGCGCGACCCCGAACTGGGCGCCAAGTTCCAGCGCGCCATGAACGCGGGCAACGTCTTCTTCCCGGACGTCCTCGACGTCTTCGACTTCGCCGGCCACCGCACCGTGGTCGACGTCGCCGGCGGCAGCGGAGCGTTCCTCGGCACGGTGCTCGCACGACACCCCCGGCTGCACGGCATCCTCTTCGACCAGCCGCACATGGTGCCCGTGGCCACCGCCCACCTGGACGAGGCGGTCGGTTTTGGGTGCTACGAGGTCCGGGCGGGCGACATCTTCGAGGGGGTGCCCGGTGGCGGCGACCTGTACCTGCTCTCCCGCGTCCTGCAGGACTGGGACGACGTCCGCTGCGCGACCCTGCTCCACCACATCCGCGCGGCCATGCCGGCGGACGGCCGGCTGCTGATCCTCGAACGGGTCGTCCCCGAGCACGGCGAGACTCTCCTGCCGTTGCTGTACGACCTGCATCTGCTCATGGCCGCCGGCGGCCGCGAACGCGACCTCGCCGGCTATCGCGACCTGCTCTCGGCAGCCGGGCTGCGGCTGGAATCCGTACACGGACTCTCTCTCGAAACCAGCCTTCTGGTCGCGGCTGCCGCATGACCACGCGTGCACCTGCCCCTTCCACATGTATCGGAGTAGCGAGATGAGCAGCGGGGATCTCACGGTCTGCATCGTCGGTGCTGGGCCCCGTGGACTGTCGGTACTGGAGCGGATCTGCGCCAACGAGCGGAAGTCCCCCTCCCATTCCTCGGTGATCGTCCACGTGGTCGACCCCTTCCGGCCCGGCCCCGGTCAGGTGTGGCGCACCGCGCAGTCGCCGCATCTGCTCATGAACACCGTGGCGTCCCAGGTCACCGTCTACACCGACCACAGCGTGGAGATGGAAGGGCCCGTGGAGGAGGGTCCCAGCCTCTACGAATGGGCGTCCGCCCTGTCCCTGCCGGGGACCCCGGCCGAACCTGGCGCCCCGTCCGACGCCGCCTTCCTGGCCGAGGCGCGGCGCAGCGGTCCTGACTCCTACCCGAGCCGCGCCCTGTACGGCCGTTACCTGGAGGAGTGCTTCGACCGGATCGTCGGCGGCGCCCCGGACCACATCACCGTACGGGTGCACCGGACGACGGCCGTCGCCCTCGACGACACCGGCCAGGGGCCGGCCCAGACCCTGACGCTCACCGACGGCGTCCGGTTGACCGGGCTCGACGCGGTGGTGCTGGCCCAGGGACACGTGCCCGCCAGGGCCACGCCGCAGGAGACGGGCCTGGCCGAGGAGGCCAGGGCCAGGGGCCTGACACATGTCCTGCCCGCCAACCCGGCGGACGTGGACCTGTCGGCGCTGCGGCCGGGCGAACCCGTGCTGCTGCGCGGCCTCGGGCTCAACTTCTTCGACCACATGGCCCTGCTCACCGTCGGAAACGGCGGCCGGTTCGAACGCGCCGGCGGCCGACTGCGCTATGTGCCCTCGGGCCGTGAGCCGAGGCTGTACGCCGGATCCCGGCGCGGCGTGCCCTACCACGCGCGCGGCGAGAACGAGAAGGGCGCGCACGGCCGTCATCTGCCCCGGCTGCTCACGCCCGAACGGATCGAGAAGCTGGCCGACCGGGCGGTGGACGGCGAGCGGATCCACTTCAGCAGCGACGTATGGCCTCTCATCGCCAAGGAGGTCGAGAGCGTCTACTACGGAACGCTGCTCACCGCGACGGGCCGGGCCGGGGAACAGGCGGGGCTCGTCGACCGCTATCTGGCGGTGCCCGCAGGCGAGGACGAGCAGCGGCTGCTCGACGAGTACGGCATCGGCGCCGACGACCGCTGGGACTGGCAGCGCATCTCCCTGCCCTACGGCGCACGGGTCTTCACCGACCGGGCAGACTTCCACGGCTGGCTGCTGGAGTACCTGGCCGAGGACGTGCGCGGGGCGCGGGCCGGGAACATCAGCGGCCCGCTCAAGGCCGCACTGGACGTTCTGCGCGACCTGCGCAACGAGATCCGCCTCGTCGTGGACCACGGCCGGCTGGAGGGCAACTCCTACCGGGACGACCTCCAGGGCTGGTACACCCCCCTCAACGCGTTCCTGTCGATCGGCCCGCCCGCTTCCCGCATCGAGGAGCTCATGGCCCTGGTGGAGGCCGGGACGGTCGGACTGGTCGGGCCGGGCATGCGGGTCGCCGTGCGCACCGACCACCCCGGGCCGCCCGCCTTCGAGGCGACCTCCGACCGGGTGGGCGGCGCCCCGGTCCGCGCCCGCGTCCTGATCGAGGCCCGCCTGCCCGAGCCGGACGTGCGCCGCACCGACGACCCTCTGCTGGGCCACCTGCTGGCGACCGGACAGATCACTCCGTACCGCATCGCCGGTACCTGCGGCACGAGTTACGAGACCGGCGGGGTGTCCGTCACCGAGCGGCCCTATCACGTGGTGGCCGCCGACGGCCGGGTCCACCCACGCCGGTTCGCCTACGGCGTCCCGACCGAGGCCGTCCACTGGGTCACCGCCGCGGGCATCCGGCCCGGCGTCAACTCCGTGACCCTCGGCGACTCCGACGCGATCGCCCGCGCCGTGCTGAACCTCGGACCCGCCCGGGGCGCGTCCGCACGGCTCCCCTCCGGCCGGAACCGGACCACCGCGGCCGCCGCGGAGAAGAAGGTGCGCCGATGACCGCCGAGTCCGCAACAGCGTCCCGCCGGCCCCCGGAGCAGGACGGCGGTACGGCACCGGGCCCGGACAGCGGGCTGCTGTCGCCGGTCCGGGCGGGCGTCCCCGTCGAGGGCGCGGTCTGCGACCTCGCGTGGCTCCAGGCCATGCTCGACGCGGAGGCCGCACTGGCCCGGGCCCAGGCCGCACTGGGTACCGTGCCCACCTGGGCCGCCGAGGCGATCACCGAGGCGGCCGACGCCCGCCGGTTCGATCCGCGCGCCCTCGCGCTCGCCTCCCGGGAGACGGCGAACCCCGTGGTCGGCCTGGTCCAGGAGCTGGGCCGGCTGGTCGCCGAGACCGCTCCCGACGCCGCCGAATACGTACACCGCGGCTCCACCAGCCAGGACATCCTCGACACGGGGGCCATGCTGGTGGCCCGGCGCGCCCTGCGCCTGATCCGGGCCGACCTCGACCGTACGGCCGAAGCGCTGGCCCGCCTGGCCGAGCGCCACCGCGACACCCCGATGGCCGGACGCACCCTCGCCCTGCACGCCGTACCCATCACGTTCGGGCTCAAGGCGGCCGGCTGGCGGGAGCTGGTGCGCCAGGCCGGCCGGCGGCTGGCCGACGTCTCGGACAACCTGCCCGTCTCGCTCGGCGGCGCCGCCGGAACGCTCGCCGGATACCTGGAGTACGCGCGCCTCGAAGGCGCCGCGGCGGACCCCGGCGACTACGCCGACCGGCTCGTCGACGCCTTCGCGGCCGAGACGCGGCTCGCCCGCCCGGTGCTGCCCTGGCACGCCCTGCGCACCCCGCCGGCCGACCTCGCGGCAGCCCTCGCCTTCTCCGCCGGAGCACTGGGCAAGCTCGCCGTCGACACACAGGCCCTGACCCGCACCGAGGTCGGCGAGGTCGGCGAGCCCGCGGTCGCCGGCCGCGGCGGTTCCTCCGCCATGCCCCACAAGCGCAACCCGGTCCTCGCCACCATGATCCGCAGCGCCGCTCTCCAGGTACCGGCCCTCGCCGGCGCCCTGACCCAGTGTCTGGTCACCGAGGACGAACGGTCGGCCGGAGTCTGGCACGCGGAGTGGCTGCTGCTGCGCGAATGCCTCCGGCTCACCGGCGGCGCCGCCCACACCGCCGCCGAGCTCGCCGAGGGGCTGGTGGTACGCCCGGAGCGGATGCGCGCCAACCTCGGCCTGACCGGCAGCCAACTGGTGTCCGAACGCGTCGCCGCCGTCCTCGCACCGCTGCTCGGCCGCGCCCGCGCCCGGCAGCTGCTCACCGAGGCCTCCGCGACCGCCGAACGCGAGGGCTCCGCGCTGCACACCGTGCTCGGCGCGATCCCGGAAGTCGCCGCCCACCTCGACGACCAGGAACTGGCCGCCCTCCTGGACCCGGTCACCTACACCGGTGTCGCAGGCCCCCTCGTCGACCGGGCCCTGAGCCCGGCCTCGGCCCCACGCCCGCAGCCGTCCACCGTCAACCCAGGGAGCTGACATGTCCCGCCGTCTCTTCACCTCGGAGTCCGTGACCGAGGGCCACCCCGACAAGATCGCCGACCAGATCAGCGACACGGTTCTCGACGCGCTCCTGCGGGAGGACCCGGCCTCCCGGGTCGCCGTCGAGACGCTCATCACCACCGGCCAGGTCCATGTCGCCGGCGAGGTCACCACGCGGGCGTACGCGCCGATCGCACGGCTCGTCCGCGAACGGATCCTGGAGATCGGCTACGACTCCTCCGTCAAGGGCTTCGACGGCGCGTCCTGCGGCGTCTCCGTCTCCATCGGCGCCCAGTCCCCGGACATCGCACAGGGCGTCGACACCGCGTACGAGTCGCGCGTCGAGGGAAACGACGGAGAGGCGGCCGACGTCGGCCATCAGGGCGCGGGTGACCAGGGCCTCATGTTCGGCTACGCCTGCGACGAGACGCCCGAGCTGATGCCGCTGCCGATCCTCCTCGCCCACCGGCTCGCCCGTCGTCTCTCCGAGGTCCGCAAGGACGGCACCATCCCCTACCTGCGTCCGGACGGGAAGACCCAGGTCACCCTCGAGTACCTGGGCAGCCGTCCGATCCGTCTGGACACGGTGGTCGTCTCCTCGCAGCACGCCGCCGGCGTCGACCTCGACGGGCTGCTCACCCCGGATGTCCGGGAGCTGGTCGTCGAGGGCGTCCTCAAGCAACTCGCCGAGGACGGCATCAACCTGGAGACCGACGGATACCGCCTCCTCGTGAACCCGACCGGCCGGTTCGAGATCGGCGGCCCGATGGGTGACGCGGGCGTGACCGGCCGCAAGATCATCATCGACACGTATGGCGGCATGGCCCGGCACGGCGGCGGCGCCTTCTCGGGCAAGGACCCGTCCAAGGTGGACCGCTCGGCGGCGTACGCGATGCGCTGGGTCGCGAAGAACGTGGTCGCCGCGGGCCTGGCCTCGCGCTGCGAGGTGCAGGTGGCGTACGCGATCGGCAAGGCCGAGCCGGTGGGCCTGTTCGTGGAGACCTTCGGCACCGCGGCCGTGGCCGTCGACCGTATCGAGCGGGCCATCGGCGAGGTGTTCGACCTGCGGCCGGGGGCGATCGTCCGCGATCTCGACCTGCTCCGTCCGATCTACGCCCAGACCGCCGCGTACGGCCACTTCGGCCGGGAGCTCCCGGACTTCACCTGGGAGCGCACCGACCGGGTCGACGCCCTGCGCGACGCGGCCGGCCTGTAGAAGGACCCGTCCGGCGGCCGATGCCGGCGTCTGCGGCGCCCTGCGACCCGGGCGCCCGACGAGACGCCGCAGCCTCGCTCCGACCTGATCCACCGAAGACAGGCCCCGGACCCGGACCCGGACTCAGCGCAGATCCAGACCCAGACCCTGATCCGAACCCCGAGGGAGACCTCCGTGCGCATCGCCGTGACCGGTTCCATCGCCGTGGACCACTTGATGGTCTACCCCGGACGTTTCGCCGACCAGCTCGTCGCCGACCGGCTCGACCGCGTGTCGCTGTCCTTCCTCGCCGACGAACTGGAGATCCGTCGCGGCGGTGTGGCCGCCAACATCGCACTCGGGCTCGGCAGGCTCGGTGAGCGACCGCTGCTGGCCGGGGCGGTGGGCCCGGACTTCGCCGAGTACCGCGAATGGCTGCACGCGGGCGGTGTCGACACCGGTCTGGTCCTGGTCAGCGAGTCCCTGCACACCGCCCGCTTCGTGTGCACCACGGACGCCGACCAGAACCAGATCGCCACCTTCTACGCCGGTGCCATGTCTGCCGCACGGGACATCTCCCTCGAGTCCGCGGCCCGTTCCGAGGACGGTCTCGGCCTGGTGGTCGTCGCCCCCAACGACCCCGCGGCGATGCTCCGGCACACCGAGGAGGCCCGCGCCCTGGGCATCCCGTTCGCCGCGGACCCCTCCCAGCAGCTCGCCCGGGTCTCACCCGACGAGGCACGGAGCCTCGTCGACGGGGCCCTGTTCCTGTTCACCAACGAGTACGAGGCGGCCCTGCTCCAGCAGCTCACCGGCTGGACCGAGGACGAGATCCTCGGCCGTGTCGGCAGCTGGCTCACCACCCTCGGCGCGCAGGGCGTGAGCATCGCCCGCGCGGGCCGGCCCCGGGACCTGGTACCCGCCGTCCCCCCGTCCGCCGTCGTCGATCCGACCGGCGCGGGCGACGCCTTCCGCGCGGGCTTCCTCGCGGGCGTGGCCCGGCGGTGGCCGTACGAGCGGGCCGCGCAACTGGGGTGCGCGATCGCGGCCCTGGTCCTGGAGTCGGTCGGTACACAGGAGTACAAGGTGTCCACCGCCGACCTGCTGCTCAGGATCGAGCACGCGTACGGTCCGGCCGTCGCCCAGGACATCATGGCGCGGACGAGCGGGGCGGCGGTATGAGCGCCGGGGCAGCGGCCCGGCGCCCTGCCGGGGTGCGGGACATCCTGGCGCGGGGTGAGTGTTCCTTCTCCTTCGAGTTCTTCCCGCCGAAGACCGAGGCGGGGGAGCGCACCCTGTGGAACGCGATCCGGCGGGTCGAGGCGTTCGCACCCTCGTTCGTCTCCGTGACCTACGGCGCAGGCGGGTCGTCCCGGGACCGCACGGTCGGGATCACCCGACGGATCGCAACCGAGACGACCCTGCGGCCCGTAGCGCACCTGACCGCCGTCGGCCACTCGGTGGCGGAACTGCGGAACATCGTCGGACAGTACGCCGACGCCGGCGTGCGGGACATCCTCGTACTGCGCGGAGACCCGCCGGGAGACCCGCGCGGCCTCTGGGTCCCGCACCTGCGGGGTCTGCGGTACGCCCATGAACTGGTGCGCCTGGTGCGTGAGTCGGGCGACTTCGGCGTGGGCGTCGCGGCCTTCCCCGAGCGGCACCCCCGCTCGGTGGACTGGGACAGCGACATCCGGCACTTCGTCGCGAAATGCAGGGCGGGCGCCGACTACGCCATCACCCAGATGTTCTTCCGCGTGGAGGACTATCTGCGCCTGCGCGACCGGGTCTCGGCGGCCGGCTGCGACATTCCGATCATCCCCGCGATCATGCCTGCCACGGACGTACGACAGATCCGCCGCTTCGCCGAGCTGAGCGACGCCACCTTCCCGAAGGCCCTCGCCGACAAGCTGGAGGAGGCGCGGGACGACCCGGCGGAGGGCCGGCGCGTCGGCGTCGACCACGCCACGGCCATGGCCCGGCGGCTGCTCGCCGAAGGCGCCCCGGGCCTGCACTACATCACGCTCAACCGTTCCACCGCGACGCTCCGGATCCACCGGAACATCCAGGGCGCCACCTCCACCGCAGGCGACGTCCAGGCCCACGCGGGCGCCCGCTGACGCCTACTCAGGACGCCTGCTCAGACCGACACGGGCCGGCAGCTCTTGCAGGCGCGGTAGCCCGCCCGGTGCGCGTCCCGCGCGGTCGCGAACGGCACCTGGTGCGGCGCGGTGATGCGCCGGGCGTGCGCACACGTGGGATGGCAGTAGATGTGGGTGGTGTCGCTGCCGAGGAACACCGCGCCGCTGTGCGACCACCGGTGCACCCCGGCCATGTCGATCCCCTCGGCGGCGCGCAGCGCGTCACCGGTGCCGGGGAGGTACGCGGCGTCGCACGGCGCTCCGTTCTCGTGCGTCACCCGATGACAGGGGACGAGCACGACGAACGGGTTGCGCGCGAGCACGCCCAGGACGGCGTCGCTGGTCCCCGTGTACGCAGGCGACGCCTCCCGGGCGACCCACGAGAGGGGGCGCAACTGCCCTGCGGGGATGGCCCGGACCGCTCGCAGGACGGCGGCCGTCGCCTCGTCCACGGGACGGGGGTCCAGCGGCAGCTTCTTGGCCCGCCCGGTGCGCAGGGCGGTCGTCAGCCCGGGAAACGGCTTGCGCGCCGGGATCGCGGACCGGCCGGTACGTGAGCGGTGCGACTCCTCGAACCGCTCGGCCGTCAGTACCGACGTCGCCAGCGCGGACCCGGTGACGGACTCCGGCGCGAAGGCCACGAACAGTCCGCCCGCCGGTGAGTCCAGCCGCACATACGTGTCGTAGCGCTCACGCGGGATGCCCACGCGTTGCAGGACCCTCAGGGCGAAGTCCACGGGTACCGGCGGTGCGCCCAGCTCGCCGGCCGGAACCGCGTCGTTCTGCGACACGGGGGGCCCGCCGTGATCCTTCCTGTTCATGTAGTCACCTCCCTCAGCTCCTCTTCCGTCCCCAACAGCCGACGCAGGTCGCCCATCGCACGCGAGACCTGGGCCTTGGCCGTCCCGACGGGACAGCCCTGCACCTGAGCGACCTCCGCATAACTCATGCCGACCACGTGACGCAGTACCACCGGTATCCGGTAGTACTCCGGTAACTCGGACAGCGCGGCGACCAGGCGGCCCCGGTCGTCCGCGTTCAGGGCCCGTTCCGCCGGGCCCGGATTCACGTCCGGCCAGTTGTCCTGCGCGTCGTCCACCCGGACGGCGGACACGGGGCGACGGGTACTGCTGCGTACATGATTGCGCCACACGTTCGCCGCGATGGTCATCAGCCAGGCACGCGGGTGCAGCGCCCGCCGCCGCTCCGGGCCGTAGCCCTGCAGCGCCGTGTAGGCACGCAGAAACGTGTCCTGCCCCAGATCGTCCGCCTCGGCGGGCGACCCGGACACACGAAGCAGGAACGCGTGCACGCCCTTGGCGTGGACGCGCACCAGTTCCGTGAAACCGTCGTCCAGATCCGTTGCCAACAGATCGGTCAACTGTTCGGCTGCGTTGTCCATCACTGATAGAACACCATTCCCGGAAAAAGGGTTGCCGAAGGCTGCGGGGGCCGGCGCGGGCGTTCCGCCGTGGCCGGTCAGGTGGCCGTACAGCCCGTCAGCCGCAGGAGCGCGGGCTCCTCCGCGTCGATGGCCTCGTACAGTCGCCGCAGACGTGGCACCGGTTCGATGCCGAAGGAGTCCCGCAGCCGACAGCGGAGCCGGTGGAACACGCCGAGCGCCTGGGGCCGCATGCCGGAACGGTGGAGCGCGAGCATGTACTGGGCCTGGATGTTCTCGTGCGTCGGATGCTGCGTGGCCAGTGTGCCGAGTTCGTCGAGGAGGTCCTGGTGCCGGCCCAACTGGAGATCGGCCTCGACCCTCCACTCCAGCACACCCTTGCGGGCCTCTTCCAGTTCGATGACATGAGCGGAGCTGAGCGCACCGGACGGCACGTCCGTGAGGGCGGGCCCCCGCCACAGTGCGAGGGCCTCGCCGAGCAGCTGGGAGGAGCGCGCGAAGGATCCGGTCACGGACGCCTCCCGGCCGCGCTGGGCGAGGTGTTCGAACCGGAGCCGGTCGCTGGCCTGCGCCGCCACCTTGAGCTGGTACCCCTGGTTGCGGGTCACCAGCGTGTGGCTGCGGTCCGCGGACGCGTTGCGCAGAATCTGGCGGATGTACAGCACATGGGTCTGGAGTGTGGACATCGCAGTCTTCGGCGGGTGGGATCCCCACAACTCCGCGATGCACTCGTCGGCCCGGACCAGACGGTTGGCGTTGAGGATCAGGAAGGCGAGGAGCTGACGGGGCTTGGGCGCGCTGGGAGTGCAGTTGCGGCCGTCGACGACGAGGGACAGCGGGCCGAGGACACCGACCTGGAGCGAGGTCTCACCGGGTTCGGGCGCGGTGTCGGCTCCCGGCCGGCGGTGCTGGGACACGAGGACGCGGCTGGTGGTTCGCCTCGTCATACGAGCTCCCGTACGTACGAGGCGGAGCCCCGCTGCCACAACGTTTCTGCCGGAGGCTTTCTGGGGGCGCCGGCCCGCCGGTCGCTCCGCATCGACGAACGGGTACGGACGGCTCGCAGCTGTCGCATGACGAACTTCCTCCACTGAATCGGTCATGGGGGTCGTTTCCCGGCTTGCGGGGCAACTTTCGGACTTGGGGCGCGATCCATGCAACGCCGACTTGCGAAAGATGCACCGGCAGTTGTTCTTGGCGAAATGACGACCGTCGCCGCAGGCGGGAGGCAACCGTTCCGGTCGTGATGGGGTTTGTCTCTGCTGGGGAGGACGTTCGTAACATCTTCGCAAAGTGTGCGTAATCCTTTGTTTTCGTCACGAAAAACTCAAAGTGCTGGACAACCTGCTGCCCGGCAGGTGCTGGGTCACGCTGATCACGGGGAGAGCGCATGACCACGAACCGCACACCACACGAACAGGATCCGGCCTACCGGACAGCGCTCGCCGAGTTCGGCGCGGCCGTGTTCGGTCATCTGCCACGCCAGGACCAGCGTCGGTGGGCGCAGACGTACCTCATGGGGCTGCTGCGTACGCCGGGCAAGAAGTCCGCACGGCGCATGGCGGCCGCGGTCTCCGACGTACCCACCGCGTCCCAGTCGCTGCATCGGTTCATCAGCATGAGCCCCTGGCCGTGGGAGCCCTCGCGCAGCGCCCTGGCCCGTTGGACGGAGCAGCGGGCCACCGTGCGGGCCTGGAGCCTGTTACCGGTCGTCACGCCCAAACGGGGCCAGTACTCCGTCGGTGTGCAGCAGGCTTTCGACGCCGAGGCCGGGCGCGTCGTCAACTGCCAGGTGGGCCTCGCCCTGCTGCTCTCCACCTGCTGCGACGACATACCGGTCGACTGGCGGCTCCATCTGTCCGAGGCCTGGTGCGACGACCCGCAGCTGCGCCGCCGAGCCCGGCTGCCGGACACGGCCGGCGCCCGTCCCCTGTGGGCTCTCGGGCTGGAACTGGTCGAGGCCCAGACCGCGCGCTCCGAGGGGCCGCCGCTCCCGGTACTGGCGGACGCCCGCGAGTTCTTCGACGCCAGAGCCCTGGTCACCGGGCTGAGCGGCCGCGGCGCCAAGTTCGTCGTCTCCATCGCCGACAACCTGACGATGCGCGTCGGTCCCCACCTGGGAACGCAGCGGCGAGCGGGTGCGGCGTTGCCTGCCGGGCGCCTGTGTGTCGACGACCGACTGCTGCACCGGAGCGCCCCGCCCCGGGCGCACACCTCGCAGGGACGCCAGGCACGGGCCGCGGTCGTATGGACTCTTTCCGGTCCGGTTCACCTGCCTCGTGCCGACCACACCCTGCGGCTGCTGGCCGCCTGGTGTCCCAAGGGCACCAGGCCGACCGGCATCTGGGTGACCAACCTGCTGCACGCCGACATCGACGAACTGATCGCGTTGGCCGGCGCGCAGACCGGCACCGGCGGGGTCGTACAGCCACTGCGTGAACGCTTCGGGCTCAGCGACTTCGAGGGGCGCTCGTTCCCCGGCTGGCACCACCACAAGACACTCGTCTCGGTCGCGTACACCTGGCACCAGTTCTCCGGAGCCTCCGCCTGCACGCACCCCTCGGCGTCGCAGGCCGCCGCGTAGACCCGTGACAGCGCCGATGACGCAGACGCCGTGGGCGGGGCCCATCCCCTCGGCCTCGCCGGTGTCAGGCCGCCCGGTCCGTTCCGTCGAGCACGGTCTCCGGGATCTGGACGTTGATCAGTTCCCCTGAGCGAGGGTCGACGGTGAGGCCGCGGCCGGGTCTGCGGCCGCGCAGGTGGGCGTGGGCCAGACGGGCCCCGACGAAGTCGCCCTCCAGGATGCTCTGCGGGCCGAGGAGGACGCCCTTGCGGTGCCGTTTCAGGGCGCTGAGCCAGCCCATCGCGCCCGTCATGGTCTCCCCGGTGGCGGAGATGACGATGCCGATGCCCCGGTCCCTGTCCGACTGGGCCAGGGCGCGCAGAAGGGCCGGTCGGCGGCGATCCGGTCGATCGGCAGAAGCGTCCCGTCGAGGATCAGGTACGCCTTCATCGATGCGGCCCGTACTGCTTCGGCGAGCATGGGGGCGAGGGCGGCCAGGAGTTCGATGGCCTCGGTGATGTAGCGGTAGGCGGTGGTGGTGCCGATCCCGAAACCGGCTGCGAGCTGGGCGCAGGGCTGGCCGTTGCGGAGGTGGGCGAGGGTGAGCAGGGCCTGTCGGCCCGCACTCGGGCGCCGCCACCGCGTGCCGAGAGCGTGCCGACGTTCTCTCAGCGGGCGGCAAGGAAGCGGAGGGCAGAGCTGGACACGTCAACGCCGGACGGGTAGACAAGCATGCGAAGCCTCTGACGGACATGTCCGCGCTGGTGTCCTTCATGGTCTTGACGACCTTGCTGGCCTCGACGTATGAGTCCGCCCTCCCATCCCGTTGGCAGGCCCGACGACGGCAGCACGCATTTCACTGCTCGTCTCGACGTGCTCCCGGGCAGGGTCGTCGCGGATGCTGTCGGCGGGCGCCTCGGTCGGCAGGTCGCCGACCCGGACGTGGGGGTCAGCCGGGTGATCGAAGGAGAGCCGGTACGTGTGAGGTCCGGGCTGGAACTGGCCGTAGCGGTGTAGTGCGCTTGATGCGCGTGCGCGGCGAGGACTGAACTCCGAATCTCAGGAACGCCAGTGGCACCGTCGGTGCGGACATTGCGAGGCCCCTTTGGCGAGCACTCTCCGTGAAGGCTGACGGTCACTCAGATGTCCCTGATGCATCGTCACCAATTTAAGATCATCTTGCACGCACGTTGCACAAGGTGATGAAAAACAGCGACGATCAATGGAGGGTCCCGCAAGTGTGTAACGGCAGGTCAGCAGGCATTTAGGAGTGTCGTGCCCCTCATCTTCTAGGCCCGGACTTCGCGGGTCACCGTTTCAGGTTTGTGGCCAGTGGGTTTGT
>NZ_JAVFVX010000116.1:0-12428 GCF_033441795.1 Streptomyces sp. ADMS
ACCGAGCACGGCCGCGTCGCCGCAGGTCGCGGAGTGCAGTCCAGCGGCCCCGAGGTATTGCGCAGCGGAGTCCGTAACGGCACGCTCCTCGGCACTCGCCTCGGGGCGCGCATCGACACGGGCATGGACACCGGCGTGGGCACGCGCATCGTGGCGCGCGTCCGCACACGCATCGGTGTGACCGGACACCGCTCGATCCCGCCCGCCGTCCTGCCGTCCGTACGCACGGGCATCCGCCGGCAGTTCCAGGGCGACGAGGAACTGGAGGCACTGAGCAGTCTCGCGGCCGGGGCCGACCAGTTGTTCGCCGACATCGCCCTGGACCGCGGCATCCCGGTCACGGCCGTCATTCCCGGTATGGACTACGAGGCCCACCTCGGCGACGCCGACACCCGGGCCGCGTACCGCCGCCTCCTCAACTCCTGCCGCACACGCGTGAATCTGCCCGAGGAGGCCACCGATGAGGAGGCCTATTTCGCGGCGGGCCGCTGGATCGTCGACCACGCCGACCGACTGGTCGCGGTGTGGGACGGCCAACCCGCGCGGGGGCTCGGCGGCACCGGGGACGTGGTGGCGTACGCGCGGCGCACGGGGGTTCCGGTGACGGTGCTCTGGCGGCCGGGGGTGCTGCGGGCCTAGCGGTACGGCATCGGCCCCCACCGCCGCGGCCTGGCGGTGAGGGCCGATGGGGTGCTCAGCCCCCGTGCGCTGAGCACCTTCGGCGCGCGCCCTCGTCCTGGGCGCGCCGGCGAAGCCGGATCAACGGTGAATCACTTGTACGTGATGTCCGAGCTTCCGTAGCGGCAGTGCGTGCTGTCCGGACCGCTGCCGAGGGACGGTGGTTCGGCACCGGAGGAGTTGCCCTCGAAGCGCTCGCAGATGGTGATCTTCCTGCTGCTGTCGCCGACCACCGTGACACCCGAAATCGTGGCCGTGTCACCGTAGTTGGCGTTGACCCCGACCAGAACCTTGCCCGGGCTGGTCACCAGGACGTTCTTCACCACGATGTGGCGCTCGTACTGCGTCTTGCAGTTGCCGCACGCACGGACCAGCTTGCCGAAGTCGGCGACCTGGAAGTTCTGGACGGTCAGCGTGCCGGCGCCGTTGAACTGGAAGACCTTGTCGTCCGCGTGGCGCGCGCCACCGCCGGATACGAGGTACGTGGCCGAGGCCGACTTGCTCTTGAACGTGGCCGCGTCCTCGCCGACGTCCTCCCACCACACGTTCTGCAGCGTGCAACTGCCCAGGCAGTGAACGCCGTCGGCGGCCGGAGCGCCCAGGACCACGTTCTTCAGCACAGCGCCGTCGGCGAGTTCGAAGATCGGGCCCTGGTTCTCGTCCTGGTCGGCGCTGCCGAGGCCGCCGGAGCCGTAGAAGCGCTTCAGGGCGCCGTCGTACGTACCCGAGACCTCGATGCTCGCGGGCACCGCCTGCACACCGGCGACGGTGGGCCACTCGCCCAGGGCCGTGCCGCCGACGGAGTCCGTTCCGGAGGCCGGAGCGGTGGAGGCACCGGCCGACCTGCTCGCCGACGCGGAGACGGACGCGGACGCGGAGGCCGTGACCGACGCCGAAGCGGAGGGTGAGACCGATGTCGACGGTGAAGCCGACGCGGACGCCGACTTGCCCGCGGAAGCCGACGCCGAGGCCGAGCCCGACGGGGACGTCGTGGGCGACGGATCGCCCTCCGCCACCAGCGTCCAGCTCTTGCTGCTCGCCCTGTCGCAGGAGTTCTGCTGTGTCAACGCACCCTTGACGTTCAGGCACTTGCCGCTCTTGGCGTTGACGAGGTGGTGCGCGCCGTCCACCCCGGTCAGCTTCCACACCTGTGACGAGCCGCCGTCGCAGGTCTGCTGCTGTACCGCCTTGCCCACGGACACCGACGCGCCCCTGACCCCGGCGCACAGTCCACCGGCCGTGCTCGTGACCGTGAACCCGCCGCCGCTGTCGGTCAGTTGCCAGGTCTGCGCGGCGGCCGAGTCGTCACACACGGCCGTCTTCAGTTGCGCGCCGCTCGCGGTGGCCGACGCCGCGCCGGTCAGGCATGTGCTGTCTGCGGCGTTCACCAGGCGGTACGTTCCGGCGCCAGGGCTCGACGCGGACGCGGTCATCAGCACCCCGCCGGCGACCGCGCCACCGCCCAGGACCGCGACCAGCGCGCCGATCAGTGCGCCCCTGCGGCGGCTTGTCCTCCTGCGGCGCGGCCTGCGCCCAACTGCTCTCTTGCTCACGTCGTCGCTCTCGTTCGGGAGTTCACGCTGTCCGTATCCGACGCCTGTCTGTCGCCGCCGTCGCCGCGGAGGTTGCCGCGTCCACGGAACTTTGTGTTTCCTGAGTGGGAGCCGAGTGGTCGGCGAGAGCGGGGTCATCGTGGATCGACCGCGGACTCACCCCGTGCATGGAGATCCGACGGAGTCGGTGAAGGAGACGGGAAGCGCTCAGCCGCCGAACCTGGCCACCCAGTCGGTGTGCTGCGGTGAGATCAGCCGCTCGGCGTCCGCCACCGCATCCGCCCAGCCCGCCTCCGTCACCGTCCTGGACATCGTGACCCGCAGCATGTCGAGGTCCTGCTTGATGAGGCCGTACGCGTACGCCAGCGGCCGGTGCCTGTGAACCTCCTGCCACGCCACCCCTGCCGCCGCAGCGGCGCTGAGCAGCCCGGTGAGATCCCAGACGTCGATCACGCCGAGGGCCCTGAGGCCGGCGGACAGCAGCGCGAGCAGCGTCAGTACAGCGGTGACGGACGACCAGTGGACGGAGGCCCGGTGAGTCTGCGCGGCCTTGTTGCGATGCCAGACGAACTGCTCAAGGAGCCGGTCGCGGAGATAGATGTCCCGTCGCGCCTCGAAGGGCTTGGCTCGCACGGCCCGCATGGCCGGCGTGATCTGCCCGATCCCCCGGGCACGGACCCCGTTCCGTGAGTCGTCGGCCCAGCCGACTTTCCTGAGCTCCGCGAGCCGCCCCTCCAGCCGCTCCGCGAACAGTGCGTCGGGGTCGGCGACCCGGGAGTGGAAGGGCCCGCCGTGCACCATGTACTGCCAGGCCAGTGACTTGAGCAGCTCGGCGACGTCCCGGTGTGCGCGCCAATGGGCCCGGGCCCGGCGGCGTGCGGTGTGCAGGCCGATGCCGATGGTCGACGCGTACAGCACGGCCGCCATTGCCGCCGGAATATGACTGTCGAGGCGTTCCGCGAGCAGAGCGGTCGCGGTGGCGAGGAGCAGCGTCACAAGCTGGGTGCGCACCGCGCGAAACGATTCTCCTTGCCTGGCCAGCGCACGATGGTCACTTATCCGGAAGAGCGGCGGCAGATCGCTGTCACTCAAAGTCACACTTGGCCCTGGAGTTCCCGTCCGCATGGTCCCCCCGCACGGCTAGAAGTGAACACCTATGGAAATTGTCGCCCAGGTATGCGAGAACAGAACCCCTCCTGATGCGTTCAACTGTCCCGCATGGTAGGTTCCGCGCGAGTAGTATCCGCACAGGTCTCAGGCTGTCTCACTACGTCTACAGGTCCCCAACGATCATCCCAACGTACGACGGGAACGGGATGGCTGGGCCTGTTCATCGACGAAGTGGAGCAATGAGACAGCTATGAACAGGGCCACGACAATCCAGAGCGAATCGGCGATTTCCCGTTCGGCGCAGCGACGGCACACTCCGCTGACCTCCGTCGCCACCGACAAGGCCGCCGTCATCAAGTCAACCGGACGTCTGACGGACGCCGTCGGCTGGACCTCGAAGAAGCCGATCACCTTTGATGCCGCAATCTGAGCGGCAGTAGGCCCGGCGACCTGGGGGTTCCCGGCAAAGCCACTGCCGGGAGCCCTGGCCCCCCACACCCAGGCGCCCCAACTTACGCGATGCAGTGCGGAGTTGATGGCACCCTAGCCTGTCGGGGAGCCGTAAGCTATGCCGGGTGACTCAAATCCAGGAACTGGTCCTGAAGATCCATAGCAGATGCAACATCGCTTGCGATCACTGCTATATGTACGAACTGGCCGACCAGAGCTGGAAATCGCGCCCGACGGTGATCTCCGAGGACACCGTCACACACGTCGCACAACGCCTCTCGTCTTATGCGGAGACCCACCGACTCGATTGCGTGTCGGTCATTCTGCACGGCGGAGAGCCACTCCTCGTGGGCCCCGGGCGCCTCCGTCACATCTGCGCGGAACTCACCCGCATCCTGTCTCCCGTCACCACCGTCGACCTCCGTATGCACACTAATGGAATGCTGTTGCACGGGCCTCAACTGGAGGTCCTCCGGGAATTCGATGTGAAGGTCGGAATCTCTCTCGACGGTGATCGCGCAGCCAATGACCGGCATCGTCTCGACCGTCGGGGACGCAGTAGCTACGACAAAGTTCTGGCCGGAATCGAGCGGTTGTGTGCGCCGGAATACCGGCACCTTTACACGGGGCTCCTGTGCACGGTCGACATCAAGAATGATCCGGTCGCGGTCCACGACGCGCTCACCGCTCTCGCCCCGCCCCGTATCGACTATCTTCTGCCGCATTCGACCTGGGACAGCCCGCCTCCCCCCGGAATCACGGATTCCCCGACTCCGTATGCCGAATGGCTGCTCAGGATCTTCGACCGCTGGGAGGAACAGGGCCGACCGATGAAGGTGCGCACCTTCGACTCGGTGCTCAGCACCCTGCGCGGCGGCCCCAGCCTCACCGAGGCCATGGGACTGGCCCCGTCCGATCTGGCGGTCGTGGAGACCGACGGCACGATCGAACAGGCCGACTCCCTGAAGGCCGCCTACGACGGCGCTCCGGCCACGGGGTACGACGTCTTCCGGCACGGCTTCGAGGAGTACGCCCGCCATCCCGGCGTACAGGCACGGCAGTCGGGTATCGAGGGCGTCAGTGAGACCTGTCGGCGGTGCCCGGTCGTCGAGTCGTGCGGCGGCGGGCTCTACGCGCACCGGTACAGCACCGAGCGGGGTTTCGGCAATCCGTCCGTGTTCTGCGCGGACCTGCGTGCCTTCGTCGAGGGCGTCGCGGAACGCATCACCGAGCGCGCACTGGCCCCGGCCCTGCACGACGGCGACGAACTCGCCTTTGCGCAGATCAAGTTGACTCGTGACCTGCTGATGCTCATGAACGACCGCGCCGCCGGGGACCCCGGCTCCGCGCTCGACCCCGACTGGGCCGGGGCCTGGCAGGCACTGCTGCGCCTTGACGCCGACGACAGCACGGCGCCCGAGTTGGACGCGGTGCTCTCGCACCCCTACACCCGCACCGCGGTGCGTCACGCATGGGACGGTCCACCCCAACCGGCGCTGCTCGCAACGCTGGTGGTGGCCATGGCCGCGCGGGCACAGGCCGGGGCCGCGCTCACCTGGGAGCACCCGGCCGCGTGGCTGCATCTGCCGACCCTGGGCACGCTGGAACTGCCCGGTCCCGGCCGGGTCGAGGTCACCACGGACGCGGACGGCATCCTCGTACGGCATACCGGGGGCGAGGGCTGGGAGCGGGTTCTCTTCGATGCCGAGGCCGACTCGTCGACCGGGAACTCGCGTTGGCGTCCCGTACAACTCCTTTCGCTGAGCGGCCACGGTCCGCTGATCGACGACGCCCACCCCTTCCGCGACTGCTTCCCCTTCCCTGCCGCCGAGCCGCTGGACCTCGGTGAGCGGGACGGGTTCCGTGGGCTGCTTGAGCGGTGCTACGCGCTGCTGGACGAGCGGCTGCCCGGTTGGCGCGGTGATCCGCGCGTCCTCGTCGCCACAACCGTGACCCCGCTGTCCAAGGGCGCCGGAGTCCAGCTGGGCCGACATGCGCCGGGCGCTCTTGGGGTCGCCGTCGATGCCGAACCGGAGGATTTCGTACGGCAGGTGCCCCGGCTCGGGCGGCGGGCGCGGCTTGCCGCGCTGCGGGACACTACGGAACTTGCGGTACCGGGAAGCCGGGCCGGGCGCCTGCTGGACGAGGCGAGCGAGGCACTGGCGTCGGTCTCCGGGGAGAGCACCTCACGGAACCCCGACACGGACGGCCGGGCCGTCACCCTCAAGGAGGCCCACCGCGCACTCACCGAACTGGCCGCTCTGCCGGAGCGGCAGCTCACCGGGACCGGGGCCGCCCTCGCCGTTCGGTTGTGGGACGAGTGGCGGGAGAGGACGGGCCGGCGTGACTGACGTCGGTGAACTCGCTCTGCTGCTACGAACGCTGGGTATCCGCCGGGGTGGGGTGTTGATGGTGCACGCCTCCCTGCGGGGCAGCGGACTGCGGGACACCGAGGTGCGGGACGCCCTGCTCGACGTGCTGGGTCCCGCCGGGACGCTGATCGTGCCCGCCTTCACCCAGGAGAACTCCCGTACCTCACGCGCTCATCAGGCCCTGACCAGCGGGCTGAGCGAGCATGAGAGGGCCGCATTCGAGGCGGGGATGCTGCCGTTCGAACCGCTCACGACGCCCTGCCGGGCAGCCATGGGAGTGCTTGCCGAGTTCGTCCGCACCAGCCCCGGAGCCGTGCGCAGCACCCATCCGCAGACATCGATGGCAGGCCTCGGTCCGCGCGCCGCCGAACTGCTCGACGGGCACGACCCGCACTGTCTGCTCGGGGAACGCTCACCGCTCGCCCGGCTGTATGACGCGCGGGCCCAAGTACTTCTGCTGCGCGTCGGATTCGGGGTGTGCAGCGCGTTCCATCTCGCCGAGTACCGGACGAATCCGCCACGACCCCGGCGCACATACGAGTGCGTGGTCGAGGAGAAGGGCGGCTGGATCTCGTACGAGGACACCGCGTTGGACGACAGTTGCTTCGCCGCTCTGGGCGCTGAACTCCCGCGCGAACATGTTGAGTTCGCGGAACTGGCAGGGCGGAAAGTGGCTTTGGTCGAGATGCGGCCGGTCGTCGACTTCGCGCGTGACCGGATGTCCGGATATCGCCATTGAATGACGTGAAACCAACGACACGAACAGTCGAATCGTCGGGCACATTGTTGGTCCGGCCAGATGACGCCGTCGGCGGGGAGAGGGCATCGTCAACGGGCAGGGGGGCGCGTGAACATACCCGCACGGGACCGGGGGTCGGACAACCGGCCCTACTTCTTTCTGAGTTACGCGCACACACCGGCCTGGGGATCGGGCGGAGGCGATCCCGACCACTGGGTGCGTGTGCTGTTCACGGATCTGTGCGACCACATCATGGCGCTCACCGATCTGCCCGCGGGCGCCGCGGGCTTCATGGACCGGGAGATGCGTTCCGGGGACGGCTGGCCGGAAAAACTCAGCGAGAACCTGGCCGCCTGCCGGGTATTCGTGCCGCTGTTCTCGCCGCGTTACTTCACGAGTGAGATGTGCGGGCGTGAGTGGTTCGCGTTCAACGAACGCATCCTGCGCGCCCGGAACACCGGCGCCGGGGATGTTCCCGCCATCGTCCCGGCCATGTGGACGCACGTTGATTACGGACAACTCCCGGACTCCGTAAGGCACATACACTTCGACCAGGCCACTTACGGGGACCGGTACGCGGCCCATGGGATCTACGGCCTGATCAAGCTGAAGCGGCTGCACGACGAGTACGAGGAGATCGTGCTCGACCTGGCCCAGCGGATCGTGCGGGTCGCCCACGACTCACCGCTGCCGGCCGGCAGGCCCCGGCCGTACGAGTCGACGCCCAGCGCGTTCAAGCCACGCGGCGAGGGCCCTCGCCGCATCCATCTGACCGTGGCCGCGCCGACCCGGGACGACCTCCCCGAACACCGCGACAAACGCCCGTACGGCGAGGACGCGCAGGACTGGAACCCGTACCACTCCGAAAGCACCCGGCCGCTGCCCGCCCTCGCCGAGGAGTTGATCCGGTCGCTGGACTACCGGATCACGATCTCCTCCTTCGACGACGAGGACCCCGGCGGGCAGAACGCCGGCGACGAGGACGGCGCGGACGCGGCCGATGGCGACATCGAGAAGGCCCCGCCCGGCCGGCCCGGCATCCTGCTCGTCGACCGTTGGGCACTCACCAGCGCCCAACGTCAGGAACGGCTGCGGAAGTTCGACCTCGGGGCCCGCCCCTGGATCAGCGCGATCGTCCCCTGGAACCGGTCGGACATGCAGTGCCACAGCGAGGAGGGCAAGCAGCTGACGGCCGAACTGGAGCGCACGCTGCCACTGATCCTCGACCGGGGCAGGCGCACCGACTGCCGGGTGGCCGTCAACGGCGTACCCAGCCTCAAGGCCTTCACCGACGTCCTGCCGACTGTCGTGGCGCACACGACCCGCCAGTACCTCAAGCACGCGGTGGCTCACCCGCCCGCCGGCCCGCACGTGCCCCGGCCCCGTCTGATGGGCCCCACCCACCCGCCGCTTCCGGAGGCGGGGGACGACAACGAAGGAGAAGCATGACGGCCGTGCAGGACGGACGGATCATCACCTTCTACTCGTACAAAGGGGGCACGGGCCGCACGATGGCCCTGGCCAACTGCGCGTGGATCCTGGCCGCCAACGGAAAGCGGGTCCTGGCCGTCGACTGGGACCTGGAGGCGCCCGGTCTGCACCGCTTCTTCCACCCGTTCCTGGACTCCAACGCGCTGGCCGCGACCACCGGTGTCATCGACATCATCAATGACTACGCCTGGGCCGCGACCACCGGAACACAGCGCTCGGGGCCCTGGCACCTGAACTTCGCGGACGTCGAGCAGCACGCGATGTCGCTCACCCCGGAGCGCCTGGGCCTGAGGTTCGTGGACGGCGGATCGCTCGACTTCCTCTCCGCCGGCCGCCAGGACCGCTCGTACTCGGCATCCGTGTCGTCGTTCGAGTGGGACAACTTCTACGAACGCCTCGGCGGCGGTCTCTTCCTGGACGCGCTGCGCGACAGCATGAAGGCGTCGTACGACTACGTGCTCATCGACAGCCGGACCGGGCTGTCGGACAACGCCGACATCTGCACCATCCAGATGCCGGACGTCCTCGTGGACTGTTTCACCCTCAGCGACCAGTCGCTGGACGGCGCCGCCGCCGTGGCCCGCAGTGTCCAGGACGGCTACCGCAAGCGCCGGATCCGCGTGCTGCCCGTGCCGATGCGCATCGACGAGGGCGAGAAGGAGAAGGTCGACGCGGGGCGGGCGCTGGCCCGGCTGAAGTTCGACGGGCTGCCCAAGGGGCTCGACGAGGGCGAACTGAGCCCGGAGGAGATGACGGCCTACTGGGGCAACGTCGAGATCCCCTACCGGCCGTACTACGCCTACGAGGAAACCCTGGCCACGGTCGGCGACGAGAGCGGCATCGCCAACTCGCTGCTGTCCGCGTTCGAACGGCTCACCGCGGTCATCTCGGAGGGCACGGTCACCTCGCTGCCGCCGGTCCCCGAGCCCGTCCGGCTGCGCTGCCGGGACGCGTTCCTGCGGCGCCGGCCGCCGGCCACCACGGCGGACATCGTCGTCGCCTACGCCGGTGAGAACCGGATGTGGGCGGACTGGATCGAGGCCGTGCTGAAACGCTCCGGCTGCAACGTGCTCCCGCACGACATCTCCACCGGCCCGGTCTCCCGCCCCGACAGCTCGACCCGCACCCTCGTCCTGTTGTCGAACGCCTTCCAGAAGTCCCGGTACGCGGACGCCGTCTGGCGTGCGCTGACCGACTCCGACACCGACACCCCGCACGGCGCCATGGTGCCGCTCAGGGTCGACGAGGTCCGGCTGCCCACGGCCTACCTCGACCACAACCCGGTCGACCTGCACCGGCTCGACGAGGCGCAGAGCACCCTCACACTGCTCGGCGCCGTCGACCTGCCGGGACAGCCCGTCGGCCCCGGGTCCGGGGGCCCGCGCTTCCCCGGCTCGACCCCGGCGCACTGGAACGCGCCCCAGCGCAACAACACCTTCACCGGCCGCAACATCATCCTCGACCTCGTCCGCGACCAGCTCGGCAGCGGTTCGACCGCCGTGGTGCCGGAGCCGCTCGCGCTGTTCGGACTCGGCGGGGTCGGCAAGACCCAGGTCGCCATCGAGTACGTGCACCGGTTCATGGCCGACTACGACCTGGTGTGGTGGACCTCGGCCGAGCACGAGGACGACGTGGTCGCCTCCCTCGCCGAACTCGGCGAACGCATCGGCGCGCCCGGCGGCGAGGACATGACGCTGGCCAGCCAGGAAGCCGTACAGATGCTGGCCCGGGGCATGCCGACGAAACGGTGGATCCTCGTCTTCGACAACGCCGACGACCCGGCGTCGCTGGCCCGCTACATCCCGCAGGGCGGCGGCGGGCATGTGCTGGTCACCTCCCGCAACCAGGCCTGGGCGCCGCAGGGGGCGTCCATGCCGATCGAGGTGTTCCTGCGTGAGGAAAGCGTCGAACACCTCACCCGGCGGGCCTCGGGGCTGAGCACCGACGAGGCCGACCAGGTGGCGCAGGCGGTGGGCGACCTGCCGCTCGCGGTCGAACAGACGGCGGCCTGGCTCGCCGAGACGGCCACCCCGATCGACGACTACCTGCGCCAGCTCGCCGACCAGACCACCGACGTACTCGACCTCAACCAGCCCGCCGACTACCCCCACTCGGTGGCCGCGACCTGGAACATCTCCATCGCCCGGCTGAAGGAACGCTCCCCCGCGTCGGTGCGGCTGCTCCAGCTGTGCGCCTTCCTCGCCGCCGAACCGATCTCCTCGCAGCTCCTCTACAGCAAGGAAATGATCGACGCCCTGAAGCCGTACGACGCCTCGCTCCAGGAGAGTCTGCTGCTCGGGCGGGTCATCAGGGAGATCGGCCGGTTCGCGCTCGCCAAGGTCGACCAGGTCAGCAACAGCATCCAGGTGCACCGGCTGGTGCAGGCGGTGATCCGCGCCCAGCTGACCGAAGAGGAGCAGAGGGAGGCCCGGCACGTCGTCCACACAGTGCTCGCCGGAGCCCGCCCGGACGGCGACGAGCCGATCGACGACCCGGAGACCTGGCCGCGCTTCGCCGTCATCTGGCCGCACCTCACCGCCTCCGACGCCCGCAACTGTGTCGACTCCGCGACCCGCCGACTGCTCATCGACCGCGTCCGCTACCTCTGGAAGCGCGGCGACTTCCCCGCCGCCCAGCGCCGCGCCGAGGAACTCCTCACCCACTGGGCTGAGTTGCTCGGCGAGGACGACGTCCAGTACCTCTACCTGCGCTGCCAGCTGGCCAGCGTGCTGCGGTCCCAGGGGCGTTACGTGGAGGCCCGCGACATAGACACCGAACTGCTGGCACGTCAGCGCCAGGTCCTCGGTACGTCCCATCCGCACACGTACGTCACCACCTCGAACCTCGCCAGCGACCTCGCCGCCCTCGGCGAGTACCGGTCGGCGGTGGATCTCGCCCGGGAGGCGCACGACGGGTTCAGCCAGATCTTCCACGAGTCGCACCGCCGTACCCTGAGCGCCGCCAACAACCTGGCGCTCGCGCTGCGCATGGTCGGCCGCTACAGCGACGCCCGCGCCATAGACCAGGACACACTGGACCGCCGTATGGAGGTCCTCGGCCCCGACCACCCCTACACGCTGGCCTCCGCCGAACGGCTCGGCCGCGATCTGCGCGAGGTGGGCCGCTACTCCGAGTCCGTCGCCCTGCTGTCGCGGACGTACGACGCGCACAAACGCATCCTCGGCAAGGACTTCCCGGGCACCCTGCGCTGCGCCAAGTCGCTGGCCGTCTCGCTGCGCCGGTCGGGCCAGTTCGAGGACGCCCGCCGGCTCACCACGGCGACCCGCGGCCAGTACCGTGCCCAGTACTCCAAGCCGACCCCGGACTCACTGGCCTGCGACCTCAACCTGGCCGCCGACCTGTTCGCCGCCGACGAGCGCGAGGAGGCCCGCCATGTCGCCCAGGAGGCACTGGGCGAGTACATGAAGGTGCCGGGCGAGGCCCACCCGTACACCCAGGCGGCGCTCAACAACCTCGGTATCTTCCACTGGGGCTGCGGTGACGTGGCGCTCGCGCAGGAGGTGTTCCACCAGGTGCTGCCGCGTATGGCGGAGGTGCTCGGCGAGCAGCATCCGCACACCCTCTTCTGCGGGATCAACTACGCCAACGTCCTGGCGGGCCAGGGCCGGCTGGAGGAGGCACGCGCGCTGGAGGAGAAGGCGGTCACGGTCCTCCGCACGATACTGGGCCAGCACCATCCGGAGACCCTGGCCATCGTCACCAACTTCGCCCTCACCCTGACGGCACTGGGCCACAAGGACGAGGCACGGCGGCTGCGCGAGGAGTCGCTCAAGGAGCTGCGGATGCTGCTGGGCGAGGAGAACGGCATCACTCAGGTGGCGGCGGACGAGCGGCGGATATACCGGGATCTGGAGCCGCTGGCGGTTTGATGTCCGGTGCGGATGTCCGGTGACCGGTGCGGATGTCCGGTGCCCGGTGACCGGTGCGGATGTCCGGTGCGGATGTCCGGTGACCGGTGACCGGTGCGGATGTCCGGTGCGGATGTCCGGTGCGGATGTCCGGTGCGGATGTCCG
>NZ_JAVFVX010000116.1:12528-22468 GCF_033441795.1 Streptomyces sp. ADMS
GTGCGGATGTCCGGTGCGGATGTCCGGTGCGGATGTCCGGTGCGGATGTCCGGTGACCTACGGGCGTCAGGGGAGCCTGTCCCCGAGCAGCCAGCCGATCACCCGGGGCAGTGCGCGCACCGCCGCGAAGTGGGCCGCCGTGGGCTCGACGACCGCCCTGGCCCGTGGGATGCGGGCGGCGAGCCAGGAAGCGTGGGCAGGCGGCGAGAAGACGTCCTGCCCGCCGTGCCAGAGCAGAACGGGCACCCGGATGTCCGCGGGGTCGAACCCCCAGGGGCCGGTCAGCGCGAGCCCGTCGTCGATCCAGCCGTACGGTGAAGTGCGCACCGCCTCACGGAAGTTGCGCAGCATCATCGAGCGCATCGCGGTGTCCGAGACGATCGAGCGGTCGTCGTCGGTCAGATCGCCGCGCAGTTCCTCGAGCAGCTTCGCCGGATCGCTCCGGATGGCCGCCGAGCGCGGGATCAGGCGGGCCGCGAACCGCTCCGGATCGGTGAACGCGGTCCGGAACTCGCTGATGTTGGAGGGTGCCATGCCCGCGAACCAGTCGAGCCCCTCGGCGTCCCTCGGTGCGAGTCCGACCAGCGCGGCAGCCCGGGTCACCCGGTCCGGCAGCAGGGCGGCGCAGGCGAGGGCGTGCGGGGCACCGCCGGAACGTCCGGCCACCGCGAACCGGTCGAGGCCGAGGGCGTCGGCGACCACGGAGACGTCGTGCACCACGTCGGCGACGCGGCGTCCCGCCTTGCGGTCCGAACCACCGTATCCGGGGCGGTCGTAACTGATGAGGCAGGCGCCGCGCTGGTACAGGAACATCGCGCGGGGACGGGGGCCGACTCGGCTGCCCGGTGTGCCGTGCAGGAGGAACACGGGGTGGCCGTGCGGGTCGCCCGAGATCTCGACCCGTAATCGCCGCCCGTCAGCGGTCCGCACATGGTCCGACACCACCGCCGCGTCTCCCTCCCCCTGGCCGACTCGCTCGACCGGGACCACGCTGCCCGATCCCTGCCCGGATGCGTGGCGGGTGAAACGGACAGGTCGGCGCGTCCGGCGTTCGAAGCGGGGGTTGTCGCGGCCTTTCTTTCCGCCCACCCGGCGAACGAGAACAAGGGCTCCTTCAGCCCGACCCGCTTTCCCACCCACCCGCCAACCCGCCCCCGCCGCTTCCGCAGCACAAACACCACCCCTCCAGCACCGCCCACGCTCCCAGCCCGTCCGGCGTTCGAGGACGAGCGCCTTCAGCGCGGCCAGGGGGCTGGGGCAGCGCCCCCAGGGGCAGGAGGGGACGGGTAGGGGCGGACAGGGCGGCAGGGGCGCCAACCCTCGCCTGACCTCCCTTTTACCCCCACCTGTCACACTGTCCGAACTCGGAGAAGGAGCAACCGCATGTCGATGGTCGGCAGCCTGCGCAAAGTGGCCCGCCTGGCTCGGCGTGGGCGGCGGCGTGTGGACCTCAGTCACCCCGCCCGGTCACCGCTCGGCTCGACCGTCGTCAACTGCGTGATCTACCGCGAGGGTGTACGCCAGGACACCGCCCCGACCGTCGAGGAGTCCGTCGGCCGCGTACGCAAGCACAACCGCGGCTTCGTCTGGCTCGGGCTGCACGAACCCTCCGAGACGGAGTTCGCCCGCGTCGCCGAACTGTTCGGGCTGCACCCGCTCGCCGTCGAGGACGCCGTCCACGCCCACCAGCGTCCCAAGGTGGAGCGGTACGGCGATGTCCTGTTCGCCGTGTTCAAGACGGTCTGCTACGTCGAGCACGAGGAGCTCACCTCGACCAGCGAGGTCGTGACGACCGGCGAGATCATGGTCTTCGCCGGCCCCGACTTCGTCGTCACCGTCCGCCACGGCCGGCACGGCTCCCTCGGCCCCCTGCGCGAGGACCTGGAGGCCGACCCGGAGCAGCTCGCCAAGGGACCGGCCGCGGTGCTGCACGCCATCGCCGACCATGTCGTCGACGACTACCTGAACGTCACGGACGCCGTCCAGGACGACATCGACCAGGTCGAGTCGGGCGTCTTCTCGCCGCAGAGCCCGCGCACCGCCGACGCGGGCCGTATCTACCAGCTCAAGCGCGAGCTCCTCGAACTCAAGCGGGCGGTGGTCCCCCTCGGCCGTCCGCTCCAGCAACTGGCCACCGAACAGATGCCGTCCGTCGAGCCGTCGATACAGGCCTACTTCCGGGATGTGGCCGACCATCTGCTCCGGGCCACCGAACAGATACACGCCTACGACGCCCTGCTCGACTCGATCCTCCAGGCCCATCTCGCCCAGGTCACCGTCGGCCAGAACGAGGACATGCGGAAGATCACGGCCTGGGCCGCGATCATCGCCGTACCGACGATGGTCTGCGGCGTCTACGGCATGAACTTCGAGCACATGCCCGAGTTGCACTGGCGCTTCGGTTACCCGCTCGTCCTCGCCGTCATCGCCACCGCCTGCTTCTTCGTCCACCGCGGCTTCAAACGCAACGGCTGGCTGTGAACGTGACCCCGCGCCCGTCCGTACCTTCCGCCGAGTCGTACGTCAGCCGTACCGCCCGACCTGGAGAGGCGCAGTGTCCCAGCAGCAACCCCCCCGACCGTCCCGCGGAGCCGTCGCGTTCGCCGCGCTTCTGACGGCCCTCGCCCTCCCCTTCGCCACGGCCTGTACCTCGGACTCGGATACGGACACCGACAAGAAGGCGTCGGCGTCCGCTTCGGAGTCCATGCCGCCCGCTCCCGTGGCCGCCGTGGTGGCACCGGCCAAGGTCGAGGTGATCGCCAGGCTGACGGGCTGCGAGGTGACGATCCGCACCGACGCGGAGGAGCTGCGCGAGGGTGTCTGCCACACCGCCGACGGCGACTATCTGATCACGACGTTCCCGGAGGAGAAGTACAAGCTGGTCTGGCTGGACAGCGCGGCCATCTACGGCGGCACGTACCTGGTCGGCACCAGGTGGGTCGTCAGTGCGCCCCCGAAGCTCCAGGAGAAGCTGCGCCAGAAGGTCGGCGGCACGCTCCAGGACCTGAACGACCGCGACGCACAGAACTAGGGCTGCTCCCCCACGGGCTCGGAAGCCGGGTCCCGGGCGGGGTCTCGTTCCGGTTCGTAGTCGCTGATGACGTACGACTGCTCGTCGTCGACCGCGTCCTTCTCCGGGTCCAGGGTGATCCGTACGGGGTGCCCGTCGGGCGCGTACGCCGCCTCCGCCGTATCCGCGCCCTCGGCGTGGGCCCGGGTCAGCTGGTCCAACAGGCCGCCGATGGTGGGCACTTCCTCGGGCGCGCGCTGCACTGCGCCCCGTCCGCTCTCGTCGAGCCCGACAACGTCGGCCACCTTCCCGTCCCGGACCGTCACCCGGAACCTGCCGATCAGGCTGCGCTCGCCCTCGCTCGACGTCAACGTGTAGACGTACGAGGCGGGTTCCTCCCAGGACTCCGCGAAGGACGAGAACGAGGAGGAGGGGGTGGGTGGGGACGCCGCCGTTCCCGGCCCCGACACCGAGGCCCCGGAGTCCCCGCCGCAGCCGACGACCGTGCACACCAGCCCTCCGACCAGTACGACGGACGACAGCGATCGGACCGAAGCCATGGTGATCCCCCTGCACAAGTGAACGACTCCCGACTACCGCTACGACGCCGGTCCGGCGGAAAACGTTCACTCGGGAAACGGAGGCTGTCAGGCCACTTGCCCCCGGCCACCGACGGTCGGGCCGTCGACCACCCCGGCGATCCCGGCGAGAAACGCGTCCACGAGGTCGTACGCCCGCTGCCGTGACTCCTCGCGCCGGGCGCGGGTCTCGGCGAGCAGCCGGTCCGGGTCCTCACCGTGCGCCGCTGCCTCGCGCCGGCCACCGGAGTCCAGCCACTGGAGCAGCGTCTTCTCGTCGAGCTCGGGATGGAACTGCACGCCGAGTGTCCGCCCGGCCCGGAAGGCCTGCGGACCGACCGCGCTGCGGGCCAGCTCCACCGCGCCCGGCGGGACCACGAACCGGTCGAAGTGCCACTGGAACCACGGCCCCGCCGGAATCAGTTCCGGCGCGTCCGACTCGACGGCCGTCCAGCCGATCTCGTGCCGGGGTGCCGCCTCCACGCTCCCCCCGAGGGCGGTGGCGAGTGCCTGCGCCCCGAAGCAGATGCCGAGCACGGGCAGGTCGGCGGCGTACGCGGTGCGCAGCAGCTCCAGTTCGCCGTCGATCCAGGGCGCGACGGAGGCCCTGTCGTAGACCGACCAGGGCGCCCCGAGCAGCACGACCAGGTCGTAGCCGGCCGGGTCGGGGAAGTCGAACCGGACGCCGGGGCTGTCGTACCGCTCGGCCGGTACGACGGTCAACTCGTCGATTTCGTAACCGAGTCGGGCGATGCGGTCGCCGACCGGACCGGACAGCGAGAGATGGTCGTGACGTATGACGAGGGCGCGCACGGAGGTCTCCAGTCCTGTACTTCCACGCTTGAGGGGAATACGGCCTGACGGGAAGGTGAGGTGAACGCGGTCCGGCTCAGCCCTTCGCGCGTCGTCCGCTGCGGCGCGGGGCGGGTTCGGCGCCGTCCAGCAGATCCAGCCGGCGTTCCTCCCCGTGGGCCTCGACCTGGACGACGATTCTGCGCAGCGCGTCCGCGGTGGCCCGGCACTCCTCGGCACTCAGCGGCGCGGCGACGAACGCTTCCTCGGCGTTGAAGTCCGGAAAGAGCGTCCGCATCAGCGCCTCGCCCTCGTCCGTGAGCCCGAGCAGCACCCGCCGCCCGTCGGAAGGATGCTCGATACGCCGGACGAGCCCACGGGACTCCAGCGTCCGGGCCACCCCGGTGAGCGTCCCCTTGGAGATCCCTGCCTCCTCTGCCACGAGCCGCGTCTCGGTCTCTCCCGAGATCCACACGACCCACAGCACGACGAACCCGGTCCACGTCAGATCCACCCCACGCAGCACGGAGTTCTCGACATGCTGGCGCACGGCCGAGGCGGCCCGGTGGATGTTGGCGACGACGGCCATCTGGTCGTGGCGGATCGGAATGTCCCCGAGTCTGGCCTTCACCAACTGCTCGGTCTCGACGATCGGTCGCTGCGTCACCGGAAATCCCCCTCCACCACACATGTCGTTCGGCACCAAATTGTACGAAGGGTGCGGCAGGCCCCCCGACAGGGGCGCTGGCTGCGACAGGGCGGGCTCAGCCGGTGGGCGCGATCAACGACGGACGACGCCCCGCAGGCACCCGCCCGCATCACATGGCGGACGCTGCTCCGGAAACCCGCCGCATCACATCCCGGCAGAACCCTCCGACCCCCGCCGGATCGTCGGTGAACTGCGAGGGCTTCACACAGAACGTCGTGAACCCCAGCTCCATCTGCTCCGGAATCGAAGCCAGCGCCGCCCCGAGATCCGCACAGGACCGGTCATCAGGAAACACCGCCCGCGTCCCCCCGATCATCTCCAGCTCGGAAACATCCCGGCCGGCCTCCTTCATCGCCTCCCCGAGAACCCGCATCTCCTCGGCCGTGGGCTGCCCCAGCGGATTGAACGCGTGCCCGTACCGCACCAGTCGCCGCACCATCGCCGCATGCATCCCCGCCCCGCCGAAACAGAGCCGGGGCCCGTCCGCCCGGTACGCCTTGGGCTCGAAGTACACGTTCTCGAACCGGTAGTGCTCGCCCTCGTGGGACACCGGCGACGGCCCCCACAACTTGGCCCAGATCTCCAGGTGTTCGTCCAGCAGCCGGCCACGCCGGGCGAAGGGCACCCCGAGTGCGTCGTACTCGTCCCGGCTCCAGCTGACGTTGGGCAGTACCATCAGCCGCCCTTCACAGAGCAGGTCGAGCGTGCCCAACTCCCTTGCCAGCAACAGGGGATGGCGCAGCGGAGCGATCACGGCCGAGGCGGCCAGCCGGACCCGCCCGGTCACAGCCGCGATCGCGCCCAGCAGGACCAGGGAGTTGGGCCAGGGCATGTACGGGTCCTGGTTGCCCGGCAGGGCGTAGTCGCGCGGGTTGCCCATGACGCCGTTCGCGCCGGCGTCGGGGCCGAGCACGATGTGCTCGCTGAGCATCACCGAGTCGAATCCGGCGTCCTCGGCCTCCCTGGCCCAGCGCACCAGCAGCGGCAGGTCGACGCGCCCGCCGGTCATGGTCCAGTTCTCACTGAGGACCAGTTGCATACGAGGAGCTGCGGTCATGGTCGTACGCACTCCGTTCTCCATCAGGATCTTTTCGTTTGATACCAAACAATAAGTGGACAGGGTCCGCGCGGCAAGGGGCCGCCCGCGCGCGACCGTCCCGCCGAGAGTGCGTGCCACACCCCGCGGCCCCGGCGTGATCCAGACGCAGGCACTGGGAGAGGAAGCCGGGGTCAACAGCGGTCTGCACGGCCCTGGAGGTCACGTCCGGGCCGTGCAGCCGCAGGACGCCCGGACGACCAGGCGGGACGGAAAGCGCCGGGTGCGTTCCGTCCCGCCGGACGTCGCCGCGTCCAGATCCGGATCGAGCGCCATGTCGACGGCCGTACGGGCCATCGCCTCGCGGTCGGAGGCGACCGTCGTCAGCGGCGGGTCGGTCATCGCCGCCTCCTTGATGTCGTCGAAACCAGCCACCGCCAGCTCACCCGGTACGTCGACACCCAGCTCACGGGCCGCCCGCAGCAGGCCGATGGCCTGGTCGTCCGTCGAACAGAACACGGCGGTCGGCCGGTCGGGGGCCGCGAGCAGGCGCAGCGCGGTCTCGTAGGTGCCGTAGCGGTTGTAGGGGGCGCGGAAGAGGAGCCCCTCGGTGGGGCGGCCGGCGTCCGCCATAGCCTTGCGCCAGCCCTCGACATGGTCGGCGCAGGGATCGCCCGCCAGGAGAGCCGACTCGGGTCCGCCGAGACAGGCCACGGCGGTGTGACCGTGCTCGATGAGATGCCGGGTGGCGAGCCGGGCGCCCTCGATGTCGTCCGTGATCACGGCGAACTTCCGTACGGACGCGGACCGTTCATGCATCAGCACAACTCGGGTGTCCATCGTGTCGATCTCGGCGGCGACCCGGTCTCCGAGTCCCAGACTGACCAGGACCAGCGCCGACACCCGCATCCCCAAAAAGGCGTGCAGGTAATGGATTTCGCGCTCCTCCTGGTAATCGGAGTTGCCGACGAGCACCATTTTTCCCCGGTCTGCGGCGGCGCGTTCCAACGCGTGGGTGATTTCCCCGAAAAATGGCTGACGGGCGTCCGGAACGATCAGCCCCAGCAAGTCCGTACGACGGCTGGCCATGGCCTGAGCCACCCGGTCGGGCCGGTATCCGAGCTCCTTGACGGCTTCGAGAACGCGTCGGCGTTTCTCCGAAGAGACGGGCCGGGGGCCATTGTTGACGACGTAACTGACAACCGCGCTGGAAGTTCCCGCGAGTCTGGCGACGTCGTCCCGTGTCACCTTTGTCACCGGGTGAGTCTACGGGCGTCAAATAACCTGCTGGAAAGGAACGTTGGCTTTCGGCCAGGGGCGTGTACCGCAGGGCCCCGGCGTGTACCGGGTGCAGCCAGGAAAACCGAGGGACGAGGACCAGGACCGAGGGACAGGGCTGGGGGCAGGGCCGAGGAACACGGTCGATACGCCGTTGATCGGCGCCTGGTCGGAACCGTAGGTTCGGGAACATGGCGAACCTACGGATCGGTGTGATGTACGACCGCGACTGGGCCCCGGAAGGGCTGCCCGAATTCGCGCGGCAGGCCGAGGCCCTCGGTGTGGACGACCTGTGGGTGGTCGAGGACCTCGGCTGGAACGGCGGCGTCTCGGCGGCCGCCGTGGCGCTGGGCGCGACGGAACGGCTGCGGGTGGGCATCGGGATCACACCGGCCCCGCTGCGCAGCCCGGCGCTGCTGGCGATGGAACTGGCGACGCTGGCCCGGGTGTTCCCGGGCCGGCTCGTCGCCGGGATCGGGCACGGGGTGCGGGAGTGGATGACGTCGGTCGGCGTCGCGCCCCGTTCACCGCTGGCCCTGCTGGAGGAGACGATCACCTCCGTACGCGCCCTGCTGCGTGGGGAGCGCGTCGAACTGGAGGGGCGCGCAGTGCGCCTGGACGGCGTTCAGTTGGTGCACCCGCCCGCCGAACCGCCGCCGGTGGTCGCGGGTGTGGTGCGAGCCCGCTCGCTGGAGCTGTCCGGCCGGGTCGCGGACGGCACCCTGATCGCCGAGGGCCACGGCCCGCGCGACCTGGAGTACACCCGGGAGCTGACCGCGAAGGGCGGAGCAGGCGCCGAACACACGCTGACGGTGCTGGCCTTCTGCCATGTGGGCGACGACCCCGGCGAGGTCGCGCGGACCCTGCACCCGCACACCGAGGGCCAGGGCGGCTGGCTGGGCCGCCCGCAGGAGGACGTGTTCACCGTCTCCGGCAGTGCCCCGGATGCCGCCGGGGACATCGGCGCGCTGTCGGCGGCCGGCGCGGACACCGTCGTACTCCGGATCGTCGGCGCCGAGCCGCTCCGCCAACTCGGCGCCGTGCTGGAGGCGTTGGGACGGCGCTGAAAACCCTCGGCCGACGGGATCAGTGTGCGGCGAACTGGACGCGGGTGGGCTGTACGACGTCCGGGCGTACCGCGATCCCGTCGAGCGTCAACTGCTCCCCGTAGATGTCGCTGATCCTGATCGCGCCACCGCACCCGCTGCCCTGCTCGGAGAGGAAGTAGTTGTACTCGGTGCGCGCCAGCCGGACCCAGCCGCCGCCGGTACGGACCTCAAGGCGCGCCAGTGGATTGCGGTGGCCGATGACCTGGATGCCGCACCAGTAGCTGCTGGACCCCGTCTTGTACCGGATCGAGAGCGGTTCGGCCGTGGCCGGGCTCAGCAGGCTCCAGGTGATCGGGATCCGGCCGGCCACGGGGTCGGCGAGCTTGGCGAAGGCCGGGGCACTGAGGTCGAGTTGACCGGGTGCGCAGTCCCCCGGGCACTCGTTGGTGATGCGGACCGTGACGGAGGCACCGCTCGCCGCGCGGACGAGGACGTACGCGCCGCACGCCATGGACGTCTCGTAGTCGGTGGTGTTCATGGCGGCGGTCATGACGTCGGCACTGGGCCCGTACGAACAGGCGTGGCCGTCGCCGTTCCCGGCGCCGTAGAAGGTGGCGACGCCCTGGTAGGCGGTGCCGGGCCGGATGCGCCCCGCCAGCGGCGCCGCACCGGAAACCGGTCGGGCGGCGGCGCCTCCGCTCGCGGCCGAGGGTGTGGGCTTCGGAGCCGCCGCGACGGTGGGAGTGGCCGCCGGGGTGGACGGGGTGGCCTTCGGGGACGGGGAGCGGGTGGCCGAGGGCGTCGGGGACGGCGTCAGCTCCGGCTCCGGCACCGTGGGCGGAACGATCACCCGGGCGCCGGCGGCGGACGTGGCCGCCCCGTACCCGTCGCCGGCCTGCTGGTCGGGGCGGAGCATCATCACCAGGGATATGACGAGCGCGACGGCCGCCGCAGTGGCGCAGACGAGAACGCCGCGCCGACGGCGGGGAGAACGGCGCTGGGAACGGCGTGGGGAACGGGACGCCACGGCAGAGGTCCTTACCTGGTCCGGAAGATCATGTGCGCGTTGCGAGGCTCCAGTCGAGGCAGCTTCCGGCCCATAGTCTCCACCGCGCCCCAAAAGGTTGCCGCGGTTTCGGCAATTCCCTGGTTTCGGTGCGGACGCGCGGCCGGCTCCGGTTCGTCCGCCCTGGCTCGGACGCCGAGTGCGCCGCCCGGAGCGCCGCCGGCCGGAGCGGCGTGCACCCCGGCGGGGCGGTCGGCATCCGGAGCCCCGCGACAGCACGCCCTCCCGGCTCCGGGGCAGGGCCGGCACCGCTGGTTCGGTTCGTTCTCTCGCCGTTCGTCCCTCTGCTCCCGCAACAACCCACCCGTGATGGGTTTCCCCGGGTAACGGCCCCGGACCTCGCACCGCGGATGCCCGGAGAGTGGGCCTAGTACTACAGCCGGTGGTTTACGTGACGTGACGGCGGTTGGCTCGTTGCTCTG
>NZ_JAVFVX010000117.1:0-22373 GCF_033441795.1 Streptomyces sp. ADMS
CAGTTCCGCGCCCCAGCCCCACTGGAAGACCGCGATGACGGAACCGAGTGCCGCCAGCACCGACAGGAGGAAGCCGAGAGCCGCCTTGACCGGCACGAGGATCGACCGGAAGACCAGCAGGAGCAGCACGATGGCCAGACCCACGACCACGATCAGATACGGGACCAGCGCGTCCTGCATCTTCTGGGCGATGTCGATGTTCGCGGCCGTGGTGCCGGTGACGCTGAACTCCGCGTCCGTACCGGCCACCGTCGCCGGCCGTTCGGACCGGATCGTCTTCACGAGGTCCTGCGTCTTCGTGCTGGTCGGCGCGTCGGCCGGGACGGCGGAGAAGACCGCCGTGTCGCCGGCGGGGTTGAAGCGGGCCTGGGAGACCGACACGACCCCCTTGGTGGCGGCGATCTTCTCGGAGATCGTCGCCACCGCGCCCTTGGCGTCGGCAGCTCCCCCGGCGTCCACGACGATCGTCAGGGGGCCGTTGAAGCCGGGGCCGAAGGCCTTCGCGAGGTCGTCGTAGGCGCGGCGCTCGGTGGTGGAGGTCGGCTTGGCCTCGTCGCCGGACGTACCCAGCTGGAGGTCCATCACGGGTATCGCGAGGGCGCCGAGGCCGATCACGGAGGCGATCAGCACCGGGATCGGGCGGCGCAGTACGAGCCGGGCCCAGCGGGTGCCGCCGTTGTGCTCACCGGCCTCCTTGATCTGCCCCGTCCTGCGGGCGGAGCGCGAGAGGAGGGCGTTCGGCCAGAAGCCCACCAGGGCCGGGACCAGTGTCAGCGCGACGAGCACACCGACACCGACCGCGCCGGCGGCGGCGAGCCCCATCTTCGTCAGCATCGGCACACCGACCACCATGAGGCCGGCCAGCGCGATGACGACGGTGAGACCGGCGAAGACGACCGCCGAACCGGCGGTACCGGACGCGAGGGCGGCGGCCTCCTGCGGGCTGTGCCCCTTGCCGCGCTCCTCCCGGTACCGGGAGACGATGAACACCGCGTAGTCGATACCGCAGGCCAGGCCCAGCATGCTGGCGAGCGTCCCGGTGGTCGACGACAGACCGAGCGCGCTGCTCAGCGCCAGGATCGAGGCCATGCTGACGCCCACCCCGATGACCGCGGTCAGCAGCGGCAGTCCGGCGGCGGCCAGTGAACCGAAGGTCACCAGCAGGACGAGGGCCGCGATGGCGATACCGATCGCCTCGGCCGCACCGCCCGCGGACGGCGTCGTCGCCAGCGCCGTACCGCCCACCTCGACGGTCAGCCCCGAGCCCTGTGCCTCCTTGATGGCGTCCCTGAGGTGGTTCTTGGTGGCGTCGGTGAGATCGTCGGGCTTCGCCTTGTAGTTGACGGTGGCGTACGCCGTCGAGGCGTCCTTGCTCACCGCCCGGGCCTGGAAGGGGTCCGCGGCGGACGCGACCTGTGAACCGTCGGCCACCGCGCCCACGAACTTCTCGATGACCGCCCGGTTCTCGGTGGCGGTGACCTTCTCGCCGCCGGGGGCGACGAACACCACCCGGGCGTTCGCGCCGTGCGCGTCGGAGCCGGGGAACCGCTGGTCCATCAGGTCGAACGCCTTCTGGGACTCGATCCCCGGCATCGAGTTGTCCGCGTCGGGAGCGGCGGGCGCGGTCGCGGCACCGGCACCGACGGCGGCGAGCACCGCCACCCACATCAGGGCGACGTACCAGCGCCGTCGGAAGGCCAGTCGGCCCAGCTTGTACAGGAAGGTGGCCACGAGGGGGAGGTCTCCACATCATCGGATCTCGGGTACCTGACAAGGCTCCCGGGGCCGACCCCCTCCCGTCGTCGTGCACCTGCCGACAATCGCGGGTACGAAGAACGCAGTACACGCGGGTGCGCCGGTCATCCGCGCGCACGACGGGCGGTACCCCTCGGGTAGGGGTACCGCCCGCGACGATCAGGATGCCTGCGACGTGATCAGGCCACGTAGGACGCCTGCTCCGCCGTGCTCACCACCGTGTTGCCCGCCGCCTGCGTGAGCAGCCCCGCCGACACCCACGACGTCACCGTCGACCGCACCCGCGTGACCAGCGCCGCCTTGTTCGCGAAGGGCGCCCCGGCCCAGATCTCGTCGAGCAGCGTGGTGCCGTCGGACTTCGCCGGATTGGCGACCCCGGAGTCGATCGTCCCGAACACCACCGTCGGTTCGGCGCGCCGGACATAGGCGTGCGTCGGGTCCTCGGTCCCCTCGGAGAAGGGCGCGAACCCGGTGCCGTTCAGCGTGTAGTGCAGCGGCTTGCCGCTCACCGGAGTGAGGGAGGGCAGCAGGTCGCCCGAGAGTGCCGCGTTCCGGTACAGCCCGAAGGACAGATAGCCGGTGCTCGCACTGCGCGCGACCAGGTTCACCGGCCCGTAGAAGAGGGTCTGGAGTGACGGGTCGTCGAGCGCCTTCTCGACCCGCAGCCGGAACGGCACACTGATCCGTACGACATCCCCGCTCTGCCAGGTCCGGGACACCGCGAAGTAGCTCCCGGCGACCGGAGTCCCGTTCACCGCCTGCCCGTTGACGGTCACCCCGAACCCGGCCGTCGCCCAGACCGGCACCCGCAGCCGCAGTGCGAAGGTCGCGCTGCCGCCCCCGAACGTGAGCGTGGTGCCCTGCTCCTGTGGATACCCGGTGGTCTGGGTGACGGTGACGCCCTTCTCGGCCCAGGTCAGGGTGGAGGCGCTGTACAGGTTGACGTACAGGGAGCCGCCGTCGGCCGACTTGAAGTACACCGAGTCCTGGTACTTCGTGGCGCTCTCCATACCGGTGCCCTCGCAGCAGGTCGTCCCCTGCTTGGGCGTGTAGTCACGGACATGACCGGGCGTCAGGCCGATGAAGTACGTGACGAGGGGCTTCTCCGCGTCGGCCTTGTCCTGCTTCGAGCCGAGGACCTGGTTGTACAGGCCTCGCTCGTAGTAGTCCATGTACTTCGGGTCCTGCTCGTGGAAGAACAGCATCCGGCTCAGCTTGAGCAGGTTGTAAGCGCAGCAGGTCTCGGCGCTGGTGTCGCTGATCGTGCCCGCGACGATTCCGCGGGCCTTCCAGAACTCGGCCGTGCTGGTACCGCCGATGCCGAACATCCGGTGGGGGACGACCATCCCCCAGAAGTTCTTCGCGGCAGTGAGGTAGCGGGTTTCGCCCGTGGCGTCGTACAGCCGGACCAGGCCGGTGAAGATCGGGATGTGCTGGTTGGCGTGCAGTCCGTCGAGCGTGTCGGTGTCCGCCGCGCACGCGTCGATGAGCTTGTCGAGGTCGAACAGCTTGGCCAGCGCGAGGTGGTCGGCCTTGCCGGTGATCGAGTACAGGTCGACGATCGTCTCGACGATGCCGCCGAACTCGCCGCTGGAGAAGATGCCCCACATCCGCTGAAGGGTGGCCTGGGGCAGCTTGGAGAGCCGGGAGTACATCCAGTCGCACATGCCGGACGCGAGGTCGAGCGCCCGGGCGTCGTCCGTGGCGAGGTACGCGTCCAGCAGGCCCTTGAGGATCTTGTGCGCGGTGTAGTAGGGAGCCCACACCCTGGTGTAGTCCGGGCTGGTCCTCGACTCCAGGTCGATGAACTGCGTCTCCGGGTACGCGGCGAGGAACCCGGCGTGGCTCGGCCCGCCCCAGGTGCGGCGCAGGGTGGCGGTCAGCCCGCGTCCGGAGGCGTCGGCGAACGTACCGCCGCTGGTGACGAAGAAGTAGTACGACGCGAGGTCGCCGAGCCCCGCGGAGGAGAGTTTGGCCTCCTTGGTCTGCAGCGAGGTGATCTCGGCCGCGGTCAGCGCCCGTGACCAGACGTTGAACTCGTCGAAGGCGCCCGCGAACACCGGGTCGGAGGAGTAGTTCGAGCGGCCCAGCCAGTTGTTCGTCAGGGTGCCCAGTACCGAAGGGCTGAGGGTCATCGAGGTGTTCTGGGCGACGGCGGTGCCGTTGACGTAGAGAGTCCCCGTGCTGCCGGAGATGGTCACCGCCAGGTGGCTCCACTGGTTCAGCGGCAGCGCGGCGGTGCCGTTGAGGGCCTGCTCCCCGCCCGGTCCGCTGGTGGTGATGGCGAAGCGCGGTACTCCGCTCCCGTTGCGGCCGGCCAGGTACATGTAACGGCTGGTGTCGTTGCCGAAGTCGAATACCCGCTGCCAGTTGGCGTCGTGGGTGGGCTTCACCCAGACCGACAGGGTGATCGCCGAGGCACCGCCGAGTACGGCGGCCGGCAGGTCGATGTACTGGTACGAGCCCCGGACGTTCTCGTGCGCGCCGCCCCACTTCCCGGTGACGCCGAGCATGCGCGGGTCGCTGCGCAGGGCGGCGCGTACGTCGGTGAGTGCGCCGACCATGGTCCGGATCTTGTCGGCGTACGCCTGGTCGCCGGTGCTCGCGTACGCCTGCGACAGCATGGTCAGGAAGTGGCCGGTGTAGTGGCCGCGGAGATTGCCGTTGGCCTCGCCGTCCAGGCCCTCCCAGCCGCCCGGGGCGACCGCGCCGCCGGTGGAGAGGCCCGCGTTGGCACGGAACACCTGGAGCAGGCGGTTCACGTCGTAGCCGCGCCCGTGGTCCAGCATCAGCTGGCGCTTGCTCGCGAAGACGCCCTGGCCGAGTGAGACGTCCTTGAGTTCGAAGGGGCGGAGCGTCCAGGCGGACGGCGCGGGCAGGGCCGCCGCCGCGGCCCTGCCGGAGGCGGCGTGGGCGAACGCGGGCGCGGCGGCGGCCAGTATCGCGCTCTGGAGCAGGAACCGTCTGGAGAGGTGGCGGGTCATGCGTTCCTCGTCTCTGCGGGGATACGGGGAGTTTGCGGTGAGCGGGGGTGGGGTGGCGGGGCGGGCTACTCGGCGTAGTAGGTCGCGTCCTGCTTGTCGACAGAGGTGCTGATCGGCTGGAGCTGGAGCAGGCTGTTGTAGTGCCGGATGTAACGGCCCGGGAAGTTGTACGACTCGAAGGACACCCCGGCCGAGTCGGCGAGGCCCGCCCGCCGGGTGAAGGAGGCGTCGGCCAGGAAGGTGGCGGTGCCGTCGTTCTTCTCCACCCACAGCTCGTAGTTCTTGTGCCGGAGGTAGTAGCCGGGGAAGTTCGCCGACTCCAGGGAGACGGTCCCGGAGCCGCTCAGCCCGGTGACGACCCGGAACTGCGAGTCGGCGAGGTTGCTGACGTTCGCCTCGATCCTCGCCCGGTACTCCCAGTGCCGGATGTACCGGTCCGGGTAGTTGAACGACGAGAAGCGGACCGGGGTGACCCCGTCGGAGACCGGGATGCCGAAGTTCGGGGTGCCGTCGGCGTTCCAGTACAGCTTCTGGTAACGGGTGCGGCGGTTGGGGTCGTTGAGCGGGTCGCCGCTGATGTCCTTGTAGTTCCGGTCGTGGTAGACGAGGACGTCGGACTTGCCGTCCTCCGACACCGTGAAGGTGTTGTGGCCCGGCCCGTACTGCCCGGTCGAGGCGTTGCTGGCGAACACCGGCTGCGAACTCTTCGTCCAGGACGCCGGGTTGAGCAGATCTGCGGAGGCGGACGCGGTCAGCAGGCCCAGGCAGTAGTTGGCGTCGGTGGCGCTCGCCGAGAAGCTCATGAAGACCTTGCCGTTCCGCTGGATGACGGCCGGCCCCTCGTTGACCCGGTGGCCGATGGTCTCCCACGCGTAGCTCGGCGAGGAGATCATCACCGGAGTGCCGCTGATCGTCCAGGGGTTGGCCAGCTTGGCGAGGTAGAGGTTGGTGCCGGTGCCGACGGCCGGGTCGTTCTGCGCCCAGCTCAGATAGCGGGTGCCGTTCACCACGAAGGTGGTCGCGTCGAGCGAGAAGGTGTCCAGCGGCAGTGCGATACGGCCCTTCTCGGTCCAGGCCCCGGTGATCGGGTTGGCGGCCGAGCTCTCCAGGACGTACGGGCGGATCTTCCAGATGTCGTTCGCGGCGCCGGCCGCGAAGTACACGTACCACTTGTCGTCGATGAAGTGGATCTCCGGAGCCCAGATGTGGGCGCCCATCTCGCCGCTGGTGTGCTTGGTCCAGATGGTCGTCTCGGCGGCGGTCGCGAGCCCCTGGAGCGTGGTGGCCCGGCGCATCACGATCTTGTCGTACGCGGGAACCGTGGCGGTGAAGTAGTAGTAGCCGTCGGTGTGCTTGTGGATGTGCGGGTCGGCGCGCTGCTCGGCGACCGGGTTGGTGAAGGTGACGGCGGGGGAGGCCGGGACGGCGGCGAACGCCGGGGTGCCGACGACGGCGGGCACGGTCACGGCGACGACCAGGGCCGTGCAGGCCTTGAGGAGCGTACGTCTGCTGGTCGAGCTGCTGCGGGTGCGGTCCACGGCGAGTCTCCTTCAGCGGCCTGTTCCTGGCCGCATTGTTCGATATATAGAACGGTGTACGGAGGTTCGACCGAAAGATAGGTAGGGGGCGTGAGTGAGTCAATGTTTCCGACAGGTTGAATTCGGTTGACCGCTTACGCCCCCCTGAAGATCGCCTGGAAGCGGGCGCCGATGTCCGTTCCCGCGCGCGGGACCAGGAAGTTCGGGGCGGCGAGCAGCGAACCGTCCGTGCGACGCGCACCCGTGATGGCTGCCGGATCGGTACTCAGGGCCGACGCGGTGTTCCAAGCGCAGCCAAGGTTCGAGGAGTTGCCGGTGGAGACGGTGGCGCACCCGAGGGTGACGGCCCGTCCGTCGGCGACCGACAGGTTGGCGGAGGTGCGCGAGCGTGCCCGGCGCCGGGTCGTCGCCATTGGCCGCCACGACGAGCGTCGTCGCACTCGCCTCCCGGCGGTGCCTGCGAGCATCCCCACTGTCATCAACGCCGTGCCCGGTACCGCCGTGCCCGTCCGGATCGCTGCGTTGCGCATGTACGGCCCCCGCCTCTGTCTCGGCTCTGTCGCAGAGGAGTGGCCGCCGGCGCGTCGGAGGTTGCCGGGTCTGACTAGGGTCAGGGAGTGTGACGCAGAACAGCAGCAGACCGCTCGCCGTGTTCGACCTCGACAACACGCTCGCCGACACCGCGCACCGCCAGCGGTTCCTGGAGCGCGCACCGCGTGACTGGCAGGCGTTCTTCGCCGCGGCGCCGCACGACCCACCGCTCCCCGAGGGCGTGGCGCTGGCCCTGGACAGCGCGCGGGAGTGCGAGGTCGTCTATCTCACCGGCCGGCCCGAGCGCTGCCGCCGGGACACGGTCGCCTGGCTCGCCGCGCAGGGACTGCCCGAGGGCCGCGTCTGGATGCGGCGCAACGACGACCGCAGGCCCGCCCGCAGCACCAAGCTGGAGACACTGCGCCGTCTCGCCCGGGACCACGAGATCCGCGTCCTGGTGGACGACGACGAACTCGTCTGCCAGGACGCGGAACGCGCGGGCTTCAGCGTCGTACGGGCCCGCTGGACGGCCGAGTCCGGCGCACTGAAGGAGGCACAGGAGGGTGAGGGCCGGACCTGAGCGGAGGGCCGGGCCCGAGTAAGTGGTCCACGGCGGTCACTCGCCGTCCTCCAGCCGGAAACCGACCTTCAGGCCGACCTGGTAGTGCTCGATCTGCCCGTCCACGATCTGGCCCCTGACCTGCGTGATCTCGAACCAGTCCAGGTTGCGCAGGGTCTGCGAGGCCCGGGTGATGCCGTTGCGGATGGCCTGGTCGACGCCCTCGTGCGAGGTACCGACGATCTCGGTGACCCGGTACGTGTGGTTGGTCATGCGGGTACTCCTCTTCGCCGTGCTGGGTGTTGCTGGCGGCATTCCACGTTCCACCGTGCCCCATGTGACGGTGGTCCGCGAGGTGTCGCTAGTGGGCGACGCTCAGCGACAGGGCGAAACGGCCCTGGCGGTCCGTCCACCACCGGGTCGGCTCCAGCCCGGCGCCGGCCAGTTCGGCGCCCACACCCTCCTTCCTGAACTTCGCCGACACCTCCGTACGCATCTCCTCGCCCACCGCGAAGTCCACGGTGAGGCCGAGCGCGGGGATCTTCACGGTCTGCTCGGCGAGCGAGCGCAACCGCATCTCGATCCACTCGTTTCCCGAGTCCCACAAAGCCACGTGATCGAACGCGTCGGGATCGAAGTCGGCGCCGAGTTCGCGGTTGACGACGGTCAGCACGTTCTTGTTGAACGCGGCCGTCACACCCGCCGTGTCGTCGTACGCCGGGACCAGCACCGACTCGTCCTTGACCAGATCCGTGCCAAGCAGCAGCGCGTCGCCGGGCGACAGCAGGGAGCGGACCGAGGACAGGAACGTGGCCCGCTCGGCGGGCAGCAGGTTGCCGATCGTGCCGCCGAGAAACGCCACCAGCCGGGGCCCGGGCGTGCCCGGCAGGGCCAGGCCGCCGGTGAAGTCGGCGATCAGGGCGTGCACGCCGAGCCCGGGCCGCTCGGCGATCAGCGCCTCGCCCGCCTGCCGCAGCGCGCTCTCACTGACGTCGACCGGGACATAGGTGTCCAGCTCCGGCAGTGCGTCCAGCAGGTGCCGTGTCTTCTCCGACGAGCCGGAACCAAGCTCGACCAGCGTGCGCGCACCGGTCGCGGCGGCGATCTCCCCGGCCCGGGCGAGAAGGATCTCGCGCTCGGCCCGGGTCGGGTAGTACTCGGGCAACTCGGTTATCTTGTCGAAGAGTTCGCTGCCGTGAGTGTCGTAGAACCACTTCGGCGGGAGTGTCTTGGGGGTGCGGGTGAGCCCGTGGAGAACGTCGGCGCGCAGGGCGGCCTCCGTGGCGTCCTCGGGCAGGGTGCGGGTGACCAGGAACGGACTCACGTACGAAGCTCCTCGGGTGGTACGGATGCCAGGTCGTCGCTCATGTCCTGGAGCGGGGTGAGCCGAATCTCGGTGCGGCTCGCGATGAGGAGGGTGCGGTCGGGTACCTCCTGCCAGCGGGGATCGTCGTCGTACGGTTCGGACGCCACCACCGTGCGGGGACCGGGCCCGGTCAGGTGGAAGAGGGTGTCGCCCCAGGTGGTCGCCGCGATCGTCGTGCCGTCGGTCAGCAGCAGGTTGAGGCGGGAGCCGGGGGCGGCCGCGTCGACCTCCAGGACCGTGCGGGCCAGCGCCCGCCCGACGTCGTCACCGGCGTGCAGCCGGTGCAGCACCAGCGCCCACAGGAGCGCCGAGTCGGAGCGCGCCTCCATCGACAGCAACTCCTCGCCGGGCAGGGCCTGTACGAGGGGCGCGAGGGACCCCGGCCAGCCGGCGACCGCCCCGTTGTGCCCGAACAGCCAGGCACCGGCGGCGAACGGCGCCGCCGCGGCCTCCCCGTCGGCGCCCGCCAGCGTCGCGTCCCGCACGGCGGCGAGCAGCGCGGTGGTCCGCACGACCCGGGCGAGGTCGGCGAAGGACTGGTCCGCCCAGACGGGCCCGGCACGCCGGTAACGGGCGGGCACCGGATCGCCCTCCGCGTACCAACCGACCCCGAAACCATCGGCGTTGACCGTCCCGTAGCGCTGGCGCCGGGGCGCCCACGACTGCTGGTACAGCCCGTGCGGCGGCTCCACCACCACACTCCCGATCGCCTCAGGGGGCCCCAGAAAAGCCAGTTGACGACACATCAGACGGCCTCCGGGGTGCGGGCGGTGCGGAACCCGGAGAAGATCTGCCGCCGGATCGGATAGTCCCAGTTGCGGAACGTCCCCCGGCAGGCCACCGCGTCCACGGCGAACGAGCCACCACGCAGCACCTTGTGCTCGGGCCCGAAGAACACCTCCGAGTACTCCTTGTAGGGGAACGCGCCGAACCCCGGGTACGGCAGGAAGTCGCTGGCCGTCCACTCCCACACGTCACCGATCAACTGCCGTACCCCGAGCGGCGATTCCCCGGCCGGATAGCTCCCGGCGGGCGCCGGACGCAGATGCCGCTGACCGAGGTTGGCGTGCTCGGGTGCCGGGTCGGCGTCGCCCCACGGGTAACGCGTCGAGCGGCCGGTCGCCGGGTCGTACCGCGCGGCCTTCTCCCACTCCGCCTCGGAGGGCAGCCGGCGCCCGGCCCAGCGGGCGTACGCGTCCGCCTCGTACCAGCAGACGTGCACGACCGGCTCGTCGGGCGGCACCACCTCGGTGACCCCGAACCGCCGCCGCAGCCACTGCCCGCCGTCCCGGAACCAGAACAGCGGCGCGTGCAGCGAGTACCCGCGGACGTGCGCCCAGCCGTCCGGGGTCCACCAGCGGGGGTCGTCGTAACCCCCGTCGTCGATGAACGCCCGGTAGGCGGCGTTCGTCACCGGAGTCGTGTCGATGAAGAACGACGCCACCTCGCGCCGGTGCGCGGGCCGTTCGTTGTCCAGGGACCACGGCTCGGTCGAGGTACCCATGGTGAACGGTCCACCGGGGACCAGGACTTCGGCCGGACCGGTGAACGGGGGAGCGGGCTCGGGGTCAGGCGCGCGGAGAACCGCCGGCCCCCTCCGCAGCTGATGGGTGATCAGCATCGTCTCGTCGTGCTGCTGTTCGTGCTGGGCGATCATCCCGAAAACGAACCCGGCCTCGGTCAGTCGGGCACCCGTGCCCTCGAACGCGGCGCTCTCCAGCACGTCCAGCGCCCGACCGCGCACCTCCGCCGCGTACTTACGGGCCTCGGCGGGTGGCAGCAGCGGCAGTGAGGGCCGTTCGGAGCGCGGGTGCTCGAAGGCGTCGTACAGGCCGTCGATCTCGGGCCGCATCGCCTCCCGCCCGGCGACCGCGCGCAGCAGCCACATCTCCTCCTGGTTGCCGATGTGCGCGAGGTCCCACACCAGTGGGGACATCAACGGTGAGTGCTGGGCGGTGAGTTCGGGATCGTCCACGGAGGTGAGGAGCGCTGTCCGCTCCCGCGCGGTGATGAGCGCGGCGAGGGCGCGCTCCCGGAGCGACTCCGGGTCCAGGGCAGGGTCGGTCATGTGCGGAGGTCCTTCCCGTACGAAGCCCCGTGCGCGCGCCGGTCCGTGCCGCGCAGGCTGTCGAGCAGGTCGTCGGCGGGGCAACGGCCCTGGATGACATAGCGGTCGGTGTACGTGGCGACGGCGTCGACGACCTCCTGGCTCGCGCCGAGCCGGGGCAGGGCCTCCAGGGCGGCCGAGAAGCAGACGAGGGCCACCTCGTGCAGCTCCGGGTCGGTCAGGCCGTAGCGGGCCGCGTCGGCCCACAGCGGATTGTGCGGGGCGGGCCCCGGCTGGGCGCGCTCGGCGAGCGGCTTGACCGCGCGGTAGGCCCGCTCGGCGGCCTCGGGGTCGTCGAAGAGCGCGGCCGTGACGGCGAGCGGGACGATCCAGCCGTCGTCGCCGGGCTGTGCGTCGATCATCCGCAGTTCGAGATGGCCGCGCGGCCGGACCGGCGGGAAGAGCGTCGTCAGGTGGTAGTCGAGATCCTCCTGCGTCGGCGGCCGGGGCACCCCCGAACGGATCCACTCCCGGAACGTCAGCCCGTCCTCCGGCACGTCCCACGGCCCGCCGTCCCGGCGGACGCACATCACCGGGGCGTCGAGCACATGCCGGGCCCACGCCTGCCGCGGGTCGACGTCCAGCGGTGGTGCCCCTGCCCGTCCGGCGCCGATCTCCATCCACAGCATCTGCCGGGTGGAACGCCAGCTGGTGGGGCTGCGCCGGGCGAGCGGGGAGTTGGCGAAGGCGGCCACCAGGACCGCGCCGAGCTGGTGGGCGAGCCACCAGCGCCGTCCGTGCCCGAGGGGGCCCGGCTCCTCGTGACCCGCGTCGAGGCACACCTGCACGGAGGCCGAGGTGCACATCATGGCGCGGCCGGCCGGACCCGTGCGGTCGAGGCAGCGTTCCATGGCGTCGTAGCGCGGCTCGCGCAGGAAGCGGCGGGGCGGGTGCCAGGGATCCTGGCCGATGCCGACGAGACCGAGATTGTCCTTGCGCAGTACCGCCCGGACGGCGTCCAGGTCGGCGGAGACGGACCCGACGCACTCCATCAGGGAAACGGCGGGAGCGGAGCTGAGCTCCAGCTGACCGCCCGGTTCGACGGTGAGCGCCGACCTGAGAGGCAGGGTCCGCAGGGAAGCGTAGGCCGCTTCGAGCCGTGCGGGTGTCACGGGGAGCTGCGGCTGCCGCAGCTCGTGGACGAGCCATTCCACCTCGACACCGAGGGTGCGGGGCGGTCCGGTCTTGAAGCAGATTCCCCGGACGAGGGCTTCGACCTCGGCCTCGGAGAGAGCGGTGCGGCGTTTCGTACAGCCGCTCGCCGAAGAGGCAGCAGTCGCATCGGACATGTCGGGATCCTCCTGAGATTCCACCATGCCGCCGGCCCGGCTTGGGGTGGGCCGGACAGGCAACTCTCGTCCCACCCAAACCCCTCGCGCCGAATCGCACAAGGGTGCACATGGGCACTTTCAGGACGATGGATCTCCGTTTCCGTGGTGTTTCCGGGCCGTTCGCCGGCCCGGGAAACTCTGTTGCACCGCCCGACCAGCATCGCCCACGATGCCTGCATGAGCACGGCGGGGGAGCGAGTACCAGGCACGGTCATGGCGCACACGGGGGTGGCGCCATGAGCGCCCGCCTGCGCGATCTCGCCCGTGGTACGGAGGAGATCGTCGCGGCCGGTTCCGATCGCGCGTCCGACGGACGCGAGGTGCGAATCGCCGCGGCGATCGAGGCCGCCCGCGCGGGCACCCGCCTGTACGGCCCGGGCCCGCTGGAGGTCCCCCCGGCTGCCGCACCGCTGGACACGTCCTTCGAGGTCACCGCCGAGAGCAGCCTGGAGGCCGCGCGCCGTCTCCCCGGCCCGGTGGCGGTCCTGAACTTCTCCTCGGCACGCAACCCGGGCGGTGGCTACCTGAACGGCGCCCAGGCCCAGGAAGAGGCCCTGTGCCGAGCCTCGGCGCTGTACACCTGCCTGACGGGGGTGCGTGAGTTCTACTACCACCACCGCACCCACCGCGACCCGTTCTACACGGGCCGCGTCATCCACTCACCGGGGGTCCCGGTCTTCCGCGACGACCGGGGCCGCCTCCTGGACGCCCCGTACACGGCGGGCTTCCTGACGTCGGCGGCCCCGAACGCGGGGGTCGTACGACGAACGGCGCCCGAGCGGGCGCCGGACATCCCCCAGGCCCTGACATCACGGGCGGAACGTGTCCTGGAAACGGCGGCGGCAGAGGGCTACCGCCGCCTGGTACTGGGCGCGTGGGGTTGCGGGGTCTTCCGGAACGACCCGGCGACGGTGGCGGCCACGTTCAGAGACCTGCTGGTGGGCGGGCGCTTCGAGGGCAGATTCGAGAAGGTCGTGTTCGCGGTGCTGGACCGCACGAAGAACACGGCAACGCGGGCAGCCTTCGAACGTGCCTTCGCCGAAACAAGCGCCCCCTAGTAGGGCTTTGTTAGGTATCCCTGACCGAACACCCGGGGTACCTAACAAAGCCCTACTAGGACGCGGCTCTCAGGGGTGCGGGGAACCGCGCGACCAGCCCCCACACACCCGCACGCGCCACCCCTCACTTCCAGCCGTACTGCTCCCGCAACCGCAGCACAACGGAGTTGAACCGCATCCGGTCCAGCGCACATGCCTCCCGCCGCATCCCGTCCTCGAACAGCCGCAGCACCCGATCCACGTCGACCCACGAGTCCCGTCCGGTACGGTCCCAGGGCCCGCTCCCGATCGGCACCCACTCCCGATCCCCGTCATGCCGCTTACTGGACAACTGCACGGCGAGAAACGTCCCCCCGGCCTCGCGGGCGACAACCAGCACCGGCCGGTCCTTCCCCCGCCCGTCGTTCTCCTCGAACGGGACCCAGGTCCACACGATCTCACCGGGATCGGGATCTCCGTCGTGGGCGGGCGAGTACTCCGTACGCACCCGCCCCACATCGCGAGGATCGGCCTCGGTGGTGGCGGAGGGGCCATGGCGGCCCGGAACATCGGCATCGGTGAAGGCAGTCACGGGGCACACATTAGAGCGTCTCTGGAACTCCTGAGGATCCTGGGCCGTCGCGTGGCCCCGAGGGGGAAGCGGTGACGAGCGCGGACGAGTCCGGGCCGGTCCTTGGGAAGAGCCCGTGTGCGGTGTCACTGGCGGTGACGCGGTGCCGGCGTCTGGACCGTGCCCGGGGATCGCTGCCCCGCCGGACGCCGAACCGACACCGCAGGTAAAGCACGATGCCCGTGGCGGGGACCGCCGTATTTCAGGTACGCGGCGTGTATGTCAGGCAGAACGAGAGGCAGTCCATATGGCTGCGCCCGAGCCGGAATCGGCTTGCCGCGGCTTCACCAAGCCGATCGCCGCGCAGTTGGAGATCCTGCGCACCGCACCTCACCTCACCGCATCACCCCTCCTCCTTCTCCACCTTTTCCACCGCCACCTTCTGCACGCCGGGCGCCGCCGCCCCATCGAGCGCCGAAGTCCCGTTGGCCGTGTGCCCGTTCTGGTTCATGGACGCGAGCAACTGCCGCGCCAGCCCCAGCCCCGCGCCGCCCATGGTGAGCGCCTTGGCGAGCATCTCCGCCATACCGTCCGCACCGTTGAGCACCACCATGTTGTCCACGCTGCCGAACGCGGACGCACCGGCCTTCACGATCTCCGGCCAGTTCTCGGCGAGTTGCTGGGCGACCACGGCCTCCTGGTTCTCCGCGAGCGCGGCGGCCCGTGCCTTGATGGCCTCCGCCTCCGCGAGCCCCTTCGCCCGTGTCGCCTCGGCGGCGGCGAGCCCCTTGGCCTGGGACGCCGCGGCCTCGGCCTCACCGGTGGCCTTGGTCGCCGTGGCGGCGGCCGCACCCCGCGCCTCGGTCGCCTCGGCCTCGGCGTTCGCGGCCGTCTTGATCCGGTTCGCCTCGGCCTCGGCCGCGAGCTCGGTCTCCTTGGCCTTGGCCTGCGCCGCCGAGATACGCGCGTCTCGCTCGGCCTCGGCCCGCGCCCGTGTCTCGTAGGCCTGCGCGTCCGCCGGCTTGCGGACGTCCGCCTGGAGCTGCTGCTCGCGGCGGAGGGCGTCGAGCTCGGCGATGCGCGTCTCCTGGACGACGACGTCCTGCCGGGCGGCCGCGTCGGCGAGCGGTCCTGCCTGCCGGGCCTTCGCCGCCGCCTTGTCGCGCTCCGCCTGGTACCCGGCCTGCAGGATCTCGCTGTCCCGGGTGGCCTCCGACATCAGCGCCGCGGCCTTCTGTTCGGCCTCGGTGGCGAGCCGGTTGGCCTCGGCCTGCGCGATCCGGGCGTCCCGCTGAACGGCGGCGGCGTGCGGCATGGCGAGGTTCTTGATGTACCCGGTCGGGTCCTCGATCTCGTGGATCTGGAGGGAGTCGACGATCAGCCCGAGCTTCTCCATCTCCGTGCCGCACGCGGACCGGGTCTGCCCGGTCAGCTTCTCCCGGTCGCGGATCATCTCCTCGACGGTCAACCCGCCGACGATGGACCGCAGATGACCGGCGAACACGTTGTGCACCCGCTCCGACATCATCTTCTGCTGGTCGAGGAAGCGGCGGCCCGCGTTCGCGATCGACACGAAGTCGTCGCCCACCTTGAAGATGACCACGCCCCGCACTCTGAGCGGAATGCCCTGGGTGGTCACGCAGTCGACGTGCAGTTCGGTCTCGTTGAGGTCGAGCGAGATCTTGCGCACCGCCTGTACCCCGGGCAGCACGAGCGTGCCGCGCCCCGTGACGATCCGGAACCCCATGCCTTCCTCAAGGCCTTCGGTCCTGTGCTTGGAACCGGAGATGATGAGTGCCTCGTTGGGTTCGGCGACCCGCCACATCATCTTGAACACACCGATGAGAACGAGGACCGCTCCTACCGCGACCCCCGCAACGACGCCGATGAACATCGGCATACGCCCCCTTGGACTGGTGCCCCTTCGGCACCGGACGAACGCAAGGGTGCTCCTGCGCGGGGCCGGGGTACAGAAGCTGACGAATCCTTGTTGCAGGTTTGACGCATACGGGATCATTCGCAGACGAACGTGGCCGGCCCGCGCATCCGGCCGGACTCAACTGTCGTACGCGGCCGTGACGTAGACCGTTCGTGGCGGCAGGTACTCCACGACCATCACCACCGTCCCCCGCTCGATACGGTCCTGCGCGACGGCGGGATACGCCAGGAAGTGCTCGGCGCCACCGCGCACCCGGACGATCACCTCACCGACCAGTCCCGGTCCGATCGTGCCCGTCACCCGCCCCGTCAAGCCGACCATCGCCGCGTCGTCCATGGTCACAGCGTACGGGCCGAAGCCTCCTTATGCCGCTGTCGAGTCGGAGACCGGTTCGTACGGCGGCCAGCGCTCGTGCCAGCGCAGGTCGGCCTCCAACTGCGCGGCCAGGGAGACGAGCAGCGGCTCGCTGTTCGCCGGGCCGAGCAACTGGGCGCCCACCGGCAGCCCTTCACCCACGAACCCCGCCGGGACGTTCACTCCGGGCCAGCCCAGCACGTTCCACGGCCAGGCGTACGGGCAGGCGGCGATCATCGCGCGGTCGGTCGCCAGACCGTTCAGCCGCAGCAACGCGCCGATGCGCGGCGGGGGAGCGGCCGTCGTCGGCGCGAGGACGACGTCGTACGAGGAGAAGAGGGCGCCGATCCGCCGGTGCAGGGCGGCCTCCGCGCGCCGGGCCAGGCGCAGCGGGGGCCCGCCGAGCAGCCGGCCCAGCCGGGCGGTGTCCCGGGTGCGCCGGTCGAGGAGCGCGGGGTACGGGGCCTCGCGGACCCGCTCGGCGATGCCGGCGGTGGCGCGTGGGACGAAGGTGAGCCCGATCTGCCCGTACGCCGGGTCGGCCTCCTCGACCGTGTGGCCCAACGAGGCGAGTTTCTCTGCGAGTTGGACGATCCGGGCCCGTACGTCGGGCTGGAGCCGGGCGGGCAGCGCGGTGAACGGCGGCTTGAGCGAGAGCGCGACGCGCAGCCGACCGGGGTCGCGGCCGGCCGCGTCGGACGCGCTGATGGCCGGCGGCTGGTGGAGGTCCCGTACGTGGTTGCCGCTCGCCGCGTCCAGAAGGAGGGCCGCGTCCGCGACCGTACGGGCCAGGGTGCCGTTGACCGTGATGCCCTGGAAGGACTCGGGGCGTGGCCAGGTCGAGACGCGCCCGCGTTGCGGCTTGATGCCGATCAGATGGGTCCAGGAGGCCGGGATGCGCACCGAGCCGGCGCCGTCGGAGCCGAGGGCTGCGGGGACCAGGCCCGCGGCGACGGCGGCGGCCGAACCGCCGGACGAGCCGCCCGGGGTGTGGTCGGGGTGCCAGGGATTGCGGGTCGCGCCGAAGGACGGCCCCTCGGTGAAGGGCCATTGGCCGAACTCGCAGGTGTTGGTCTTGCCGATGACGATCACGCCGGCCGCGCGCAGGCGCCGTACGGCCTCCCCGTCCTCGGTGACCGGCGGGAACTCGCCCGCGCAGCCGAACGCGGTCGGCTCGCCCGCCACGTCGGTGTCGTCCTTCACGGCCACCGGTACGCCCAGCAGCGGGCGGCGTCCTCCTGCCGCCAACTCCCGGTCGGCGGCGTCGGCTTCGGCGAGCGCCGCCTCGGCCCGCACGATCCGAAAGGCGTTGAGGGTGCCCTGTGTCGCCCCGATCCGGGCGAGGGCCTGTTCGACGAGCGCCCGCGAGGTCACCTCGCCGTCGGCCAGCGCGCGGGCACACTCCACGAGCCCGGCGGCACGCTCGGCAGTCATACGGACACCTCCGTCGCACACCGTCGCGCCGCGCCGGCGTGTTCCCCATAGCGATTTCACAGCTTCCTGCCGCACGGTAACGGCTGGCGGGGCGGTGCGGTACGAGATGTCGAATGTGCTGCGACCGGGCGAAGGCTCACAGGTCCGGAGCGTGTCCCAAGTATTGACGTGTGCACGACTCGGACTTACGGTCTGACCGATTTACCGAACTGCGTTCGCAATGTCGAACATGGAGAGCCGTCGGTTGGATCATCAAGGAGCCGCACGTGACCAGTCCCCGCCCCACGCCCTCCCGCCGCAGCCTCCTGCGCGCGCTGGCCGCCCTTCCCGTTTCGGCGCTCGTCCTGGGTGAGATGCCCGGTCTGCTCGGCACCGCCGCGGCGGCGGCCCCGCCCAGCGGCTCCGCCACGCGCTACACCATCGTGCCGTTCCTCAACAGCACCGACGGCACGGTGAACGTCTACCAGTCCGACGACGCCACCGACTTCCGGCTCGTACAGTCCTCGGCCTACACCCCGCCCAGCAACCGCATCCGCGACGCGAGCATCTTCAAGCACACCAACGGCTACTACTACATCACCTACACCACGCACACCTGGCAGGACACCAGCACCACCATCGGCTTCGCCCGCAGCACGGACCGCGTCAACTGGACCTTCCTGTACGACTACACGGTCCCGATCACCGGTCTGTCCCGCGCGTGGGCGCCCGAGTGGTTCGTCGACAGCGACGGCGGCGTGAACATCATCGTGTCCTGCTCGGTCACCAGCGACGAGTGGATCTTCACCCCGTACCTGCTCAGGGCGACCAACACCGCGCTCACGGCGTGGAGTTCACCGGTGGCACTGTCGGGCATCGGAGCGAACCACATCGACACGGTCATCGTGAAGATCGGCTCGACCTATCACGCGTTCCCGAAGAACGAGACGACGAAGTACATCGAGTACGCCACCGCCACCAGCCTCGCCGGCCCCTACACCATCTCGAAGACCGGCAACTGGGCCGGCTGGGGCAGCTACCGCGAGGGCCCGTCCGTGATCCAGCTCGACAACGGCGCCTGGCGGATCTTCTTCGACGGATACGGCGACGGGAACTACTACTACAGCGACAGCTACGACACGTTCGCCACCTGGACCGCCCCCAAGGCGCTGCCCGGGATCTCCGGCACGGCACGTCATTTCACCGTCGTCAAGGAGACGGTCAGTGGCGGCCCGAGCCTGTCGCAGGGCGTCACGCGTTCCTTCCGGTCGGCCAACTACTCGACGCGGTACTGGCAGGTGCAGTCCTCCCTGCTCAATCTCCCCGTGGTGAGCAGCTCCAGCACCACCGCGCTGAAGCAGGCGTCCACCTTCACGGTCGTCGCGGGACTCGCCGACGGCAACGGCTACTCGTTCCGCGACAGCTCCGGCAACTACCTCCGCCACAACAACTACCGGGCCCGCTTCGACGCCAACGACGGCACGTCCACCTTCGCGAAGGACGCCACGTTCATCGCCCGGACGGGCACTGCGTCGGGGTCGGTGCGCTTCGAGTCGTACAACTACCCGGGCTACTTCCTGCGCCATTACAACTACCAGCTGCGCGTGGACGTGACGGACGGCACGGACACCTTCCGCCAGGACAGCTCCTTCGTCCCGGTGACGGCCTGGGCGTAGCCACCGTTCCGCTACGAACGCCCCAAATGCCGCATGGTCAGGGCGAGTTGCAGCCTGAGCCGGCCCTGCGGGGTACGGACGGGCCACCCGAGCAGCGCCTCGGCGTGGCCCAACCGGTCCTGGAGCGTGGAGTGATGGACACTGACCTCGACGGCGGCAGCCCGCAGGCTCGCCGTCGAGGCCACGGCGTGCAACGTCGTCAGCATCCAGGGGGCGTCAGCGACGGCCGCCTCCAGCGCCTGGACATCGGGCGGCGGATCGACCCCCGGCACGACGAGCTCGGCGAGCAGCCCGATGCCGCCGAGCTCATCGGCGTACACGACCCGGGGTCCGGGGGCGTGCGGAGTGCCCTCGGCGGTGAAACGGAGGGCGGTCCGGGCGGCGGCCCAGGAGCCCGGCAGTTCGAGCACGGGCACGGCGGGGCCGACGCCGACCCGGCCGGCCGGGAGGGCGGCCGGCCGCGCACGGCCCGGTTCGTCCGGGGCGGAGGCGGAAGCGGTGAGGACACGGGGCGGGCCGTCGAGCGGGGCGACCGCGTGGGCCGGCGCTGCCGGGTCCAGGCCCAGCCGCCGGGCCGCGTGCAACCGTACCTGCTCGGAGGCGGTGGCGTCGAGGAGGGTCTCCACGAGCGCCGGGTCGTCGGCCGGGGCCGTCGGCGCGCGGCCTCGGGTGCGGTCGAGGACGAGACGGATGGCGGCCGCCGCCCGTTCCAGGATCACCGCGTCGACGACGCTGGGCGCCCCCGCCCGCTCCAGCCACAGCGCCGGGGCACCGTCCGGCGACAGCGGGGCGGACGGCCAGGCGGAGTCCGGCGGCCGGTCGTTGTCCCGGCGGCGCCCGTCGGTCTCGACCCGCAGATGCACCCGCCGCCCGGCATCGGCGAGCCGCGCCGGACACCCGGCCAGCACGGCGACCCCGCGCACCAGCGCCTCAAGACCGGCCCGGTGCTCGGCCAGCCGATCGAAGTAGGCGATGACCCGGACGGCGGCGCCGGCATCCGGATCCAGTGCGGTCAGCCGCCCCGCCAGCTCTTTCATGGCCCCATGGTGCGCCATGGGACCGGGTTTCATGCAGTCCGCTCCGCGGATTGTGCGGTCCTTCACCTGCGGGCCCGGCGGGGGTCTTCGGCTGCGGGCCCGGTGGGGGCCCCGCGCCCCCTGCCCCGCGCCCCTGAGGAGCGGCGGGCGGCTCGGTCGCACTCCGCGGCCGAGCCGCATGTGTCGACACGCCCCCGTGCTCCCCGGGGGCGCTGAGCACCCGCCCTGCTATTCCGCGAGCAGCCTGCGCAGCCACTCCAGCTGGGCCGCCTGGCAGGCCTGGGACAGGACCGCCTGGGGGGCGAAGCCGTCGAAGCCGTGGAAGCCGCCCGGCCAGACGTGCAGCTCGGCGGCTCCGCCGGCCTGCCACAGGCGGGTGGCGTAGGCGACGACCTCGTCGCGGAACGTCTCCGCGGAGCCGACGTCGAGGAAGGCCGGGGGCAGTCCGGACAGGTCCTCCGCGCGGGCCGGGGCGGCGTACGGGGACACGTCCGGGTCGCCGCGCCGCTCGCCGAGCAACGCGGTCCACCCCGTGTCGTTGGCCGTGCGGTCCCACACGCCGAGGCCCGCCATCTGGTGCGCGGACGGGGTGTCGTTGCGGTCGTCGAGCATCGGGCACATCAGCAGCTGCCCGAGGGGCCGCGGACCCTTGCGGTCCCTGAGGAGCAGCGCCAGTGCGGCCGACAGGCCACCGCCCGCACTGGCGCCCGCGATGACGATCCGCTCGGGATCGGCGCCGATCTCCCCGGCGTGTCCGGCGGTCCACAGCAGCCCGGCGTACACGTCGTCGATGGGCGCCGGGTGCGGGTGCTCCGGCGCCAGCCGGTACTCCACGGACACCACGACCGCACCCAGCTCCCTGGCCCAGCGCAGCGGGGCGTCCACACCGACGCGGTTGTTGCCGAGCACCATGCCGCCGCCGTGGACGTGGTAGATCACGGGCAGCGGACCGTCTGTCGCCGGAGCGACCGGCCGGCAGATCAGCAGCGATATGTCGGGAGCGTTCTCGGGGCCCGGCACGACCCGGTCCTCGACCTCGAAGGCCCCGCCCAGCGTCAGGTCCATGTCCGCCAGCATCTTGATACCGGGGCCGTTTCGCGTGGCCTCGATCTCGTCCATCGTCAGTCCGGGCGGCAGCGTGTCCTTGATCATTTCCAGGACGGCGGCGAGTTCCGGGTCGAACGGGGGTGGCGTAAGCGTCATTGCCTCTGCTCCTCATGCTGTGTGCGGCGGGTACGAGGATGATCCGCGCATCCCCGGAGATCCGGCACACCGCCGTCCGGCGGGACTTGCCCGCCGTCCGGCGGGTGGCCCGGCCGGGCCCGCCCCCGCGGAAACGGCATCCATACCCGTGACCTCGGGATTTCGCCAGGTACTGAACATTTGTTCACTGGATGGGGGTGGAAGTGATCACTGGCGATGACAACGCTGCCGGTGTCCATCCTTCCTCTGGAGTACCTGTGAACGTCTCATTCGCCGCCTGGACGCTGACTGTCGTCGCCCTGTGCGTCCTCGTCGCCGTCGACTTCCTCATCGGCCGCAAGCCGCACGACGTGTCCCTCAAGGAGGCCGGCACCTGGACCGTGGTGTGGGTCGTCCTCGCCTGTCTGTTCGGACTCGGGCTGCTGTTCTACGGCGGAGCCAAGCCCACCGGTGAGTTCTTCGCCGGGTACGTCACGGAGAAGTCGCTGAGCGTCGACAACCTCTTCGTCTTCGTCCTGATCATGGGCAGGTTCGCGGTGCCCTCGCAGTACCAGCAGCGCGTGCTGATGGTCGGTGTCCTGGTCGCCCTCGTGCTGCGGGCCGGGTTCATCGCGGCGGGCGCGGCGATCATCTCCACGTTCTCGTGGGTGTTCTACATCTTCGGCGCCTTCCTCATCTGGACCGCCTGGAAACTGGTCCAGGACGCCAGGAAGGGCTCGCACGAGGAGGAGTACGAGGAGAACAAGCTGCTGAAGTCGGCCGAGCGGAAGTTCGGTGTCGCGGACCGGTACCACGGTACGAAGCTGTTCGTCGTGCAGAACGGCAAGCGGATCATGACGCCGATGCTGGTCGTCATGCTCGCGATCGGCTCCACGGACGTCCTGTTCGCCCTTGACTCCATCCCCGCCATCTACGGGCTGACCCAGGACCCGTACATCGTCTTCACCGCCAACGCCTTCGCCCTGATGGGTC
>NZ_JAVFVX010000118.1:0-3237 GCF_033441795.1 Streptomyces sp. ADMS
ACCGCGCCGGACGCGATCCTCCTCCACGACAACCGCACCGACCACCACGTCGGCCGCGTCGGTCACCCACGGCTAGGCCGACTCGCTGAGCAGCCGGGCGAGGTGCTCGCGGCCGGCGCCCAGCAGGTCCTCCAGGGGTGCGGCGGACTCGTACCACCGCTTCTCGTACTCCCAGCACAGCCAGCCGTCCCAGCTGTGCCGGGAGAGGACCTCGACGCACTCGGCGAGCGGCAGGACGCCGGCCCCCAAGGCCAGGGGGGTGGTGTCCTCGGCCGAGGAGATGTCCTTGACCTGTACGTATCCCAGGTGTGGGGAGAGGGCCGCGAAGCTCTCCGACGGCTGCTCGCCGCCGAGCCAGGTGTGCATGACGTCCCACAGGGCGCCCACCTGACGGTGACCGACAGGCCCCAGGATGCGGATCGCGTCGGCGCCCGTGCGATGCGAGTCGTGGGTCTCCAGGAGGATGCGTACGCCGAGGTCGGCCGCGTACTCGGCGGCCGTGCCGAGCCTCCGGGCCGCCGTCGCGTCGGCTTCCCCGGGGGCCTGGTCCGTGCCGCCGCCCGGAAACACGCGGACGTAGGGGGCGCCCAGGTCGCGGGCGAGGTCGAGGAGTGCGCGGAGCTCGGTGAGCACGGGTTCGTCGTCGCCGGGGGCCGCGACACGCACGTACCCGGCGAGGCCGAGGATCTCGACGCCGGACGCCTTGAACTCCGCGGCCACATCGGCCCGTTCGGCGAGGGTGAGACCGAGGTGGACGGGCTCTTCGGGATGGGTGCGCAGCTCGACGCCGTGGTAGCCGTGGGTGGTCGCGAGCCGCAGGACCTCGGGGAGGGGGAGACCGGGCACGCCGAGGGTGGAGAACGCCAGTTTCATGCAAGGACCCTATCCGTCACTCCACCTTTCAGTCGTTTTATGGAGATCCAGTCGCCAGTCCTGGCCGACCAGATCCCTGCCGAAGGAGCGGTGGGGCTTCTCGGTGGCGAGGACGAAGCCGTGGCGCCGGTAGATGTGGCGGGCGGCGGTGAGCACGTCGTTGGTCCACAGGACGAGGTCGCGATAGCCCACCTCTCGCGCGAAGCCGATGACGGCCGCGACGAGCCGGTCGCCGATGCCGAGCCCGCGCGCCGCCGGCTCGACGAGCAGCAGCCGCAGCCGAGCCGTCCCCGGCGCCTCGTCCCGTACGCACATCACGCACCCGGCCGGCCGCCCGTCCAGCTCGGCGATCCACACCCGCTCCAGATGCGGGTCGTGGTCCTCCGCGAAGTCGGCGACGATTCGGGCGACCAGCCCCTCGTAGTCGGTGTTGAAGCCGTAGTCGGCCGCGTACAGCGCCGCGTTGCGCTGCACGATCCAGCCGAGGTCGCCGGGGTCGGGCTCGCGCAGGACGACGTCCTCGCGGCGCGGGGGCCGGCCGTCGGAGAGGAGCGAGCGGACCGTGTGCAGCGCATCCGAGAGCCGGGGCCGGTCGCCGGCCGGCACGGTGGCGAGCAGCGAGCCGATGGCCTCCGTGGCGCGCTCGTTCACCAGGTCGGCGGCCTCGCGCCCGCGCACGGTGAGCGTGACGCGCCGCCGCCGGGGATCACGGTCGGAGGGCGCCCGCTCGATCAGCTCGTCCTGCTCGAACTTGTTGAGGATGCGGCTCAAGTACTCGGCGTCCAGGGTGAGTTCGGCGCGGAGGTCGGCGGCGTCGGGACGAGTGGAGTGCGCGAGCTCGTAGAGGACGCGGGCCTCGGTGAGGGTGTAGGGGGCGTAGAGGCGGTTGCTGTGGTCGAGGGCGCCGATGACGTTCGTGGAGAAGCGGTTGAAGGAGCGGATGTCCTGAACGGTCATGGACCACCTCGTGGGTGACAGTGACAGTGACAGTGACTGCGGACAGTTGACTCAGTCAGAGGTGTCGCTGGCTCGAGGGTAGGGCCGGGGCGAGGCGTTCCTCAAGGCCCCGCAACGGGCGGCAGTGCGCGACCTCGGCGTCCCCTGCCCAGGCCAACGCATGCCGCCCGTCGTGTACTTGTCCATCCGGCGATGTCCCGGACGCCCCTCGCGGCGCCGCCGTCGATCCTGGCGGCGCGCACCCTCGCACTCCTCGGCCTCGGACAATCACAGACCGGGTGTCACACAACTACGCCCAGGCCTCGGCCGGTTGCCCGACTCCCTGTGGGGCGGGAGCCGGGCAACCGGAGCGCATGCTCAGGCCTTGACGTAGAACTGGCTGATGGTGCGCTGCCTGACCTCACCCACGTTGTCCGCGCGCAGCATGCTGTTGCAGACGTCGTCCCCGTGCTTGGAGTTGAGGACGCCCTGGGAGAAGTACTCGCAGGTCACGTTCTGCAGCCGCTGCCGAGCACCCCACTTCACCTTGAGGTTCACGGTCTCCTGCGGGGGATTCCCGACCCTGTCGGTCCTGTTGATGGCGACGTCGCAGGAGATGCCGTCACTCTTGGGGACCTCGATCACCCGGGACCAGGTGACTTCCTTCTGGCCGTTGGCGTAGTAGCCCGTCCAGTAGTTCCCGCAGATACGGGAGCCCGCCTGGGCCTGTGCCGTGCCGGGGACCGCGAGTGCGAACATTGTTCCGGCCGTCAGGACGGCGGCCGCCAGGGTCGCCGTGCGTCGCTTCATGCGCTTGACCTTCACGAGTACCTCCTCGAAGAGTGAACTGCGGTGTCACATACGGCCGTTGACGGCGTAGCCGACCTTTTCCTTCTCGAAGACGTTTCGGGTCCAGTTGCCGAACCTGGTGTTTCCGTTCCATTCGTAGGTGGTGCCGCCCTGGCAGCCCCGGTTTGTCTTCACCCAGCCGCCGACGAAGTCGCCCTGGGTCCAGCGCCGGACCGCGATCTGAACGGGCTGTGCCACGTCACCGCCCTTGAGGTGCACGGTCCAGGTGAAGTTGGTGCTGATCTCGGTGCTCCTCTGGTAGCCGCCGACCAGCGGAATCACGGCGTTGTACCACTTCTTGGAGGGCGAGCTGGCGTTACCGAGATCGGTGCCGCCGCCGATCGCCCAGCCGGTGTTCGTCGTCTTGGACCTCGACCACGAGTAGTCGCAGGTGCTGCCCCGCGGGCACTGGAACTCGGTGCCGCGCCAGACCCAGTCGTCCCAGGTGTTGGCGGCCCGCTGACGGGTTATCGAGCGGGTGGCCTGTCCGCCGCCGGTGCCGGGGACGATCTGCGCGCCGTCGGAATAGCTCTGGGTGAAGCACTGGGTGGCCGCACTGGCCGTGCCCTCGGTCGTGGC
>NZ_JAVFVX010000118.1:3337-21768 GCF_033441795.1 Streptomyces sp. ADMS
GGTGAAGCACTGGGTGGCCGCACTGGCCGTGCCCTCGGTCGTGGCCACCGTCGCTGTGGCGAGAGCCCCGCACACCAGAACGCGATTCCAGCACGCGTTTCTGCGCGTGCTCAGTACACCTGCGACCACTCGACGGGCGTGCGGTTCGCCACCTGGCCGATGAGGTCCACCCGGTTCATGGCGAGGCAGGGATCGTTCCCGTACTTGTCGTTGAACAGATCGCCGGCATCCTCGCAGGTCCAGGACCGCATGGGCTGACGCGGGTTCCACGTCACCGTGCCGTTGTAGCCCGGCAGAGTCCGGCCGTTGATGCTGTTCGTCTTGTCGATGACGCGGAGGCAGATGCCGAAGTCGGTCTTGGGCACCTCAAGGACCTTGGCCATGATCCCGACCGTCTTTCCGTTGGCCCGGGCTTCCCAGTAGTTCCCGCAGATACGGGAGCCCGACTGGGCTTCCGCCGTTCCGGGAAGTGCGACCGTGGTCGTCGCCGCGGCTGTGATCACAAGGGCGGCCAGGACCGCCTTGTGGTTGAACGGGCGTGTGATCGCCACTTTGTCTCCTGACTGTCCGCGAAAAAGGACCTCCAGTGAGATCCAAATTCGGGGGTTGGGGGGTGGTGGCCACAAATATGGAGCCGTCCGAATGCGAAGTCAATACTTCAGGAACCCTTTGGAGGTGACTTCTTGAAATACTGATTCAATTCTGTTTTCGGGCAGGAGTAAGCGCCCCTTTCGCGTCCGCGAGAAAATTTCGGAAGACGGGGAAAGAGGTTACGAAAAAGGAAGGTGGGGACGCGAATGAGGTGGGGGTGAGAAGCTGGTGATGTACGGCTCCAAAAGAAGGTGGGGGGTCTTTGGAGGTGGTTCCCGTATACGCGCGGAAGGGCGGCAGTGGAAGGAGCGCAGCATCGAGGGAGAGGGCAGCACTTTTAGTGCGCCCGTCCGAAGACCTCGCGCCCCGTTTCTGATGCGAAGAAGCCGTTTGGGACTGGTCAAGACCCGTGGGGGAGGCTTCTTCGAGCTTATCTGGCTCTGGTTCAGCGCTGATCATCCAGCTACGCGGCTCGGCCGTCAAGATCAAGCGTGAACGGACTCAATGAACGAAACCCTACTGAGGAGTCACGCCGGGAATTACTGAACCGTTCGGTAACTACGCGTTCGAGCCAGGGAGTTGACGGTAAATAACTCCGTGACTCGGTGGGCTGGTGGTAGGACCGGGTGTTGCGGAGGAGGCAGCGGCGCGGCTCGGCACGCTGCCGCCGCATCCGATGAGCGGCAGCAGTGCCAGGCGCTCGGGGCTGCGGCTGCTCTGCTGGGGCGGGGCGGAGTCCATGTCCGTGTCCCCGTCCGTGCCGCCGGCGATCCGGGGTACACGCTCGGCGATGACGTGTCCGCGGGCACGGCTGTCGCCGGCGACCTGGATCAAGCCGACGAGGGAATGTGAATGGCGGGGCACCCGGAACCGCGCTGGGGCACCCCGCCGGAGGATCCGGACAGTCCGGAGGCCGCGGCTCAGGCCCAGAACTCGTTGCTGCGGTCGATGTCCTCGACACACTCGTCGAGGTCGGTGATCTTGTCTCCGACGATCCGGAAGACGATGGCGCCGGGCTCGTCCATCCGCCGGCCCTGGCGCTCGGCGACGAAACGGTGCGCGGCGACCGCGTGTCCCCGGCCGTCGACGAGGACGTTCATCAGCGCGACGCGCATCGTCCCGGCGGTCTCCTCGCCGAGCCGGCGGTACATGTCGATGATCGCGTCCTGCCCCTTGAAGTCCCCGGAGAGGGGATGACTCCCGGGTACGTGGTGGGTGGCGTCCGCCGCCATCAGTTCGCGCAGTGTGTCCATGTCACCGCGTGAGAAGGCGTCGAAGCCCTTGCGTACGAGGGCTGCGTGCGGGTGCTCAGCCATGGTGATCGCCACCTTTCGGTGTGTGGGCGATGTCCGACTGCGGAGACCATTGTCCTCGGGTTCGCGGTCGCTCGCAGATCAGGGCCCGAGTGGTCCCGCCGTTCACCGTCCGGCCTGTCCGGCCCCTCCGGCGCGTGAGGACGAGGCCCGTGCAGGGCCGTGGCGGGGTCTGGGGGCGCGGCCCCCGGGAACGGAACGGAACGGAACGGGATGTGAAGGGCAGGGCAGGAGCTGCGGGGTCGGCGGCGGGGGCGGGGGCGGGGGCGGGAAAAGCCCACCCCCGCACAGCACCCCCTACTTCCGAGGCACCCCCGAAGACCCCCGGACCATCAGCTCCCCCCGAACCGTGGCGATCCCCCCCGGCGGCGGCTCCTCGCGCCCCATGGCGATCCGCCCCGCCCGAGCCCCCGCCTCCGACAGCGGCAACCGCACCGTCGTCAGCGAAGGCACCGCATCCACGCTGAACGGGAGATCGTCGAACCCGGCGACGGACACGTCGTCCGGAATCCGCCGCCCCGACTCCCGCAGCGCAGCGCACGCGCCGATCGCGACGGAGTCGTTCGCGGCGACGACAGCCGTCAGTGACGGGTCCCGGCGGAGCAGCTCCAGCGTGGCCTCGTACCCCGACCGGCGGTCGTACCGCCCGTACACGGTCCACCGAGGGTCCTCCTCGATGCCGTGCACCGCCAGCGCCGCCCGGTGCCCCTCCAGGCGATGTCGCGTGGTCGTCCGTTCCTCCGGCCCCGCGATGTACCCGAGCCGCCGGTGCCCCAGCCCGATCAGGTGCTCGGTCAGCTCCTGGCCGCCCCCGCGGTTGTCGAAGGTCAGCGCGATCGCCGACGTGTCCGGCGCCGGCGGGCGCCCGCACAGCACCACCCTCGTCCCCGCCTCCGCGAGCCGCCGCAGCTTCGCCGAGACGGCCGCGAGGTGCGGCGGGTTCTCCACCGCGCCGCCGGTCAGCACGACCGCCGCCGCGCGCTGCCTCTGCAGCAACGTGAGATAGGTCAGCTCACGCTCCGGGGAGCCGCCCGTGTTGCACACCACCGCCAGCCGTTCCCCGCCCGCGCGCCCGCCCGGGCCCGAGACCTCCGACTGGATCGCACTCGCCATGATCCCGAAGAAGGGGTCGGCGATGTCGTTGACGAGAATCCCGACCAGGTCGGACGTGGCCGCGGCGAGCGCGCTCGCGGGCCCGTTGAGCACGTAGTCCAGTTCGTCCACGGCGCGCAGCACCCGCTCGCGGGTGGATGCGGCCACGGGATAGTTCCCGTTCAGCACGCGCGACACCGTCGCGGGCGAGACCTGCGCGCGGGCCGCCACGTCCGCCAGGGTCACCGTCATCTCGTCGTCCTCCGGTCGCGCGTCATGTTGTCTGTCGCGTTGCTGTAAGTTGTCGTATTTTGCGTCTTCGCGTCCATACCGATGCAGACCCTATGACCTGCGAACCCTGCCGTTCGTCCCCTCGAACGATTCGGGCGTCTCTGTGCTCTTGTCCAGACCGCTGCACAGAGGCTAGCTTCTCCCTAGATAGAAAGCGCTTGCTGCAACGCTTGCCAGTAGGGCTGCCGGAGGCCGCTCTTCAGTCGGGCGTACGCGGCGCGGACACCGCGTACCCCGCCCCCTGTGGCACCTACGAAGGGAAAGACGTGACACGCAAGACGGTGCGTATCGCCATGAACGGCGTGACCGGGCGCATGGGCTACCGCCAGCATCTGGTCCGCTCGATCCTCGCCCTGCGCGAACAGGGCGGCCTCGACCTCGGCGACGGCACCGTGCTGTGGCCGGAACCGATCCTGGTCGGCCGCCGCGAGCACGCCCTGAAGGCGCTCGCCGAGCAGCACGGCCTCGACCCGCAGAACGTCTCCACGGACGTCGACGAGGTCCTCGCCGACCCGACCGTCGACATCTACTTCGACGCCCAGGTCACCTCCGCCCGCGAGGAGTCGATCAAGAAGGCGATCGCGGCGGGCAAGCACATCTACACGGAGAAGCCCACCGCCACCGGTCTCGACGGCGCACTGGAGCTGGCCCGCCTGGCGAACGCGGCCGGTGTACGCCACGGCGTCGTCCAGGACAAGCTGTTCCTCCCGGGCCTGCTGAAGCTCAAGCGCCTCATCGACGGTGGCTTCTTCGGCCGCATCCTCTCCATCCGGGGCGAGTTCGGCTACTGGGTCTTCGAGGGTGACTGGCAGAGCGCCCAGCGCCCGAGCTGGAACTACCGCTCCGAGGACGGCGGCGGCATCGTCGTCGACATGTTCCCGCACTGGGAGTACGTGCTCCACGAGCTGTTCGGCCGCGTGAAGTCCGTCCAGGCCCTCACCGCCACCCACATCCCGCAGCGCTGGGACGAGAACGACAAGCCGTACGACGCCACGGCCGACGACGCCGCCTACGGCATCTTCGAACTCGAGGGCGGCGCCATCGCCCAGATCAACTCCTCCTGGACCGTACGGGTCAACCGCGACGAACTCGTCGAGTTCCAGGTCGACGGAACGGAGGGGTCCGCCGTCGCCGGTCTGCGCAACTGCCGGGTCCAGCACCGCAGTTCGACCCCCAAGCCGGTGTGGAACCCGGACATCCCGGCGACCTACTCCTTCCGCGACCAGTGGCAGGAGATCCCGGACAACGCCGAGTTCGACAACGGCTTCAAGGCCCAGTGGGAGCTGTTCCTCAAGCACGTCTACGCCGACGCGCCCTACCAGTGGGACCTGCTGGCCGGCGCCCGCGGTGTCCAGCTCGCGGAACTGGGCCTGAAGTCCTCGGCGGAGGGCGTCCGTCTCGACGTTCCGGAGATCGCGCTGTGACCATCCAACTCCCGGACGCCACGGGCACGTTGCGAGCGTACGAGCCCCGCGCCACCCCTCGCGCCCACACTCCCGGCACCCCCTTCACCTCCCGTACGGTCTACTCGGCGGCCCACGTCGTCGCCGACCCGTACGCGGACGTGTCCCCGGACTCCCCGGCCGCCGTCGACTGGGACGCGACCCTCGCCTTCCGCCGCCACCTGTGGTCCCACGGCCTCGGCGTCGCGGAGGCCATGGACACCGCCCAGCGCGGCATGGGCCTTGACTGGGCGGGCGCGGCGGAACTGATCCGCCGGTCCGCGGCCGAGGCCAGGTCGGTGGGCGGCCTCATCGCCTGCGGGGTCGGCACCGACCAGCTCACCACCCCCGGCGCCTCCCTGGCGGACATCCGCAAGGCGTACGAGGAGCAGCTCGCCCTCGTCGAGGAGGCGGGCGCCCGGACGATCCTCATGGCGTCCCGTGCCCTGGCCGCGGCGGCCAAGGGCCCCGAGGACTACCTGGAGATCTACGGCCATCTGCTGCGCCAGTCCGCCGAGCCGGTGATCCTGCACTGGCTCGGCCCGATGTTCGACCCGGCGCTGGAGGGCTACTGGGGGTCGAGCGACCTCGACGCGGCCACCGACACCTTCCTCGACGTCATCGCCGCGCACCCCGACAAGGTCGACGGCATCAAGGTGTCGCTGCTCGACGCCCAGCGCGAGATCGACATCCGTCGCCGGCTCCCGCAGGGCGTGCGCTGCTACACGGGCGACGACTTCAACTACCCCGAGCTGATCGCGGGCGACGAGAAGGGCTTCAGTCACGCCCTCCTCGGCATCTTCGACCCGCTGGGCCCGCTGGCGGCGGAAGCGGTACATGTCCTGGACACCGGGAACACGGCGGGCTTCCGTGAACTCCTCGACCCCACGGTCGAGTTGTCCCGCCATCTCTTCCAGACGCCCACCCGCTTCTACAAGACGGGCGTGGTGTTCCTGGCCTGGCTGGCCGGCCACCAGTCGCACTTCACCATGGTCGGCGGCCTCCAGTCGGCCCGCTCCCTCCCGCACTTCGCACGCGCCTACCAACTCGCCGACGGACTGGGCCTGTTCCCGGACCCGAAGCTGGCGGAGGAGCGGATGAAGAACCTGCTGTCCCTTTACGGAGTGGCCCAGTGAGCACCGCGGATCTCGCACGCTTCAGCATCAACCAGATGACGGTGAAGCAGCTGTCACTGCCCGAACTGGCCGACGCCTGTCTGGAGTTGGGCGTCCCCGGCGTGGGCCTCTGGCGTGCGCCGGTCCAGGAGTACGGCGTCGGGGCGACGGCGAAACTGCTACGCGACGCGGGCCTCGCCGTCACCACCCTCTGCCGGGGCGGCTTCTTCACGGCCATCGACCCGGCGGAGCGAGCGGAGGCCCTGGCCGACAACCGACGGGCGATCGACGAGGCGGCCACGCTCGGCACGGACACCCTCGTCCTGGTGTCGGGCGGCCTGCCGGCCGGCTCGAAGGACCTGCACGGCGCCCGGGAGCGCATCGCCGACGCGCTGGGCGAGCTGGGCCCGTACGCGGAGTCGCACGGCGTCCGGCTGGCGATCGAGCCCCTGCACCCCATGTACGCCTCCGACCGCTGTGTGGTCTCCACGCTCACCCAGGCCCTCGACCTCGCGGAGCGTTTCCCCGCCCACCAGGTCGGCGTCACGGTGGACACCTACCACATCTGGTGGGACGACAACGCGCCCGCGCAGATCGCCCGCGCCGGCGCCGGTGGCCGTATCCACACCTTCCAACTCGCCGACTGGACAACCCCGTTGCCCGAGGGTGTCCTCAACGGCCGCGGTCAGATCGGTGACGGGGCGATCGACATGCGCGAGTGGAGGGCGTACGTCGAAGCCGCCGGATACACCGGTCCCATCGAGGTCGAGCTGTTCAACGACGCGCTGTGGGCCCGGGACGGGCGCGAGGTGCTCGCGGAGACCGCGGCGCGGTTCGTGGAGCACGCGGCGTAACGGCTGCCTATCGGCGGAACCGTCCGTATCCGGTGGGACGCCGGATACGGACGGTTCCCTTTTTCCGCGCGGCGAGGGTGCGCCCAGGCGCGGATCTCGATGCCGTGGGAGCGCTCTTCGGTCGGGATCTCCAGCAGGGGCGCGGTGCCCGGTGTGCAGCCGGTCGGCCTTGCCGGTCACCCTGTTGCGGACCTCCAGCCCGCCTCTGGTGATCCTGGTGTTGAGGCAGTGCTCGATGCCGCCGGGCGGGTTGTAGTGGTCGAGCCCGACGAACTGCTCCCCGGCCGCCAGAAACCGTCCGTTGACGGTCACGGTGTCGTCGCCCCGTGCTGAAGTCCCACTGGAAGTAGCCGAACTGGGTTTTCGCCGTCAACGCCCGCCGCAGCGAGACGAGTTGGTGCTCGCGGTCGTCGTGCCGCAGAACGAGGAAGGTCACCAGGAACAAAAAAGGTCACCAGGGGGGTCCGTGCCGGGCCGATCGTCGCGCGGGCGGTGACGATCTCCAGGAAGCTGTCCGGGCCCTCTGGCCGGGCGTCCGTTGCCCTGGACCGGCGCGGAAGGCAACCCCTGCTACGTCGTGGGCGACGGCACCGGGTACGTCTCACGCCGCCGACCAGATCGAGAGCGTCCAACTCGGCATGGCGGGCGACCTGCTCGGCCACGCCGCCGAACTCCTCGCGGAACGAAGCGCCACCGGCGGCCATTGCGTTACCTCGCCAACTGCCTTACGGAGTCCCTGCGGGACGTGAAGCGCGTCGCGGAGAGCAGGGGAGCGAGGCCCATGCCGACCGACTCGGCGCCGGGCGCCGAGGAGTTGTCGTAGTTGCCGAAGAAATCCTGGTCCCCGGTACAACCCTCCCCCCCCCACCTCGCGGGTCGTACATGGCGTCAGGGCTTCTGGAGGGGGATCTGGGGGGATCGCCGGGGTTCTGATGTGGAGGGGAAGCCGAGGGGGCCCGGTCGACGGACCGGGCCCCCTCGAAGCTCTCCGGCCAACGCCACTGCCGGGGGCTAGAAGAAAACGCCGCACCGTAACAGGACGTTCGCGTACGGCCGGGCCTCCCCCGTCCGTACGACCAGCCGCGCCCCCGCCGACAGCTCCTTCAGCCGCTCGTGCGGGACGAGGGTGAGGGCGCGATCGGGAAAGTGCCCGTCCAGCAGCTTCGCAGCCCCCGGATTCGCCTCCCGCACCTCCGCCGCCGCTGTCGCCCCTTCCACCACCAGCTCCGTCAGCAGCCCGTCGAGCACTTCCGCGAAGGACGGCACCCCGGCCCGGAAGGCCAGGTCCACGACTCGCGGCCCGGCCGGGATCGGCATACCGGCGTCGCACACCAGCACCCCGTCACCGTGGCCCAACTCGGCCAGCGCGCCCGCGAGATGACGGTTCAGGATTCCGCCCCGCCTCACTGGGACTCACCCCGCACGGTCTCGCCGGCCGATTCCCCCGGGCTGTCTTTCCGGCCGGTGGTCCGAGGGGCGGCCCCCGGGAAGGCAGAGCACAGCGCCTCGACCTCCTCCGCCGTCGGGAAGGACTCCTGAGCGCCGGCCCGCGTCACCGCCGCCGCGCCCACCCGGGCCGCGTACGCCGCCGCCTCCGCCAGCGACTCGCCCGCGCCCAGACGCCACGCCAGCGCGGCGGTGAACGCGTCGCCCGCCCCCGTCGTGTCCACGGCCTCCACCGGCACCGACGGCACCCGCACCCGTTCCCCGGCCCGTACGGCGACCAGTGCGCCCTCCGCGCCCAGCGTGATGACGACCGAGCGCGGCCCGAGCGCGAGCAGCGTCCTCGCCCAGTCCTCCGGCGAGTCGCCCAACTCGGCGTCCGCACCGGCGATCACGCGGGCCTCGTGCTCGTTCACGATCAACGGATCGCAGGCCGCCAGGACTTCACGCGGCAACGGGCGGGGAGGGGACGGGTTGAGAACGAACCGGCCCGCGGGAGCCAGGTTCCGTACGACCTCCACGACCGACTCCAGCGGGATCTCCAGCTGCGCCGACACCACCCGCGCGTCCTGGAACAGGCTCCCGGCGGCCCGGATGTCCTCGGGCAGCAGCCGCCCGTTGGCGCCCGGTGACACCACGATGCTGTTGTCGCCGGAGGGGTCCACCGTGATCAGCGCGACGCCCGTCGGCGCCCCGCCGACCAGGACGCCCACCGTGTCGACCCCGGCGGCCCGCATCGAGTCGAGCAGCAGGCGGCCGTGGCCGTCGTTGCCGACCCGCGCCAGCAGCGCCGTACGGGCCCCCAACCGGGCCGCGGCGACCGCCTGGTTGGCGCCCTTGCCGCCAGGGTGGACGACCAGGTCGGAGCCGAGCACCGTCTCACCGGCCGCGGGCCGCCGCTCGACCACTGTGACCAGGTCGGCGTTGGCCGATCCCACGACCAGCAGGTCGTAGTCGTACATGAACAGTCTCCCCATACCCATCAGTTGTACCGGCCGTCGGTCGGTCACTCGGTCTGTTCGGCCGGTCTGCCGGTGGGCAGGCCGGGCAGCCTCGACAGAAGGCGCCCGTCCTGCCCACTTCTCACGTTCCCCGAAACGTTCCTCGAAGCGCTCCCCGGAGAGAGATGTGGCTCAGCCGCCGAACTCCGCCACGTTCTCCTTCGTGACCACCTTCACCGGCACCATCACCGTCTTCTCGACGTCCTTGTCCTCGGCGACCCGCAGCGCGTTCTGCACCGCGATCTTCCCGAGTTCTCTGGGCTGCTGGGCGACCGACGCGTACAGCGTGCCGTCCGCGACCGCCTTCAGCCCGTCGGGCGTACCGTCGAAGCCGATCACCGAGACCGACTTGCCGGCCTTGCTGCCCAGCGCCTTGATCGCGCCGAGCGCCATCTCGTCGTTCTCCGCGAAGACACCGTTGATGTCCGGGTTGGCCTGGAGCAGGTTGGTCATGACGTCGAGGCCCTTGGTGCGGTCCCAGTCGGCGGGCTGCTTGGCGACCACCCTGATGCCCGGGTAGTCCTTCAGTCCCTCGGTGAAGCCGGCGCCGCGCTCACGGCTGGCGGAGGTACCCGCCTGGCCCTGGAGGACGACGATCGTGCCCTGGCCGCCCAGCTTCTCGGCGAGCGCCTTCGCGGCCAGTCTGCCGCCGGCGGTGTTGTCGGAGGCGACGAGCGTGGCGGTGTCGGCGTTGTTGACCGACCGGTCGACCGCGACGAGCGGGATACCGGACTTGTTCACGGCCCGCGCGGCCGGTCCCGTCGCGTCCGAGTCCACCGGGTTGACGATGATCGCCCCGAGGCCCGAACTGGTGAAGTTCTCCAGCTGGTTGGCCTGCTGGGAGGCGTCGTTCTGGGCATCCGTGACGGTCAGGTCCACGCCCAGCTTCTTGGCCTCCGCCTGGGCACCGGCCCGGATCTGCACGAAGAAGGGGTTGTTCAGCGTCGACAGGGACAGGCCCATCTTCTGTGTCGTCGCGGACGACGAGCCACTGTGCAGCAGGGACGTCGCGCCCACGATCGCCGTCGCGACCACAGCGGCCAGCACGTACGTCAGTGCCTGCTTGCGCCGGTCACCACCACCGGCCGCCCCGGCCGGCGCCACCGTCGCCCCGCTCTTCCTGCGCACCGTGTCGAGCAGCACCGCCAGCGCGATCACGACACCGATGACGACCTGCTGCCAGAACGCGGACACGGAAAGGAGGTTGAGGCCGTTCCTCAGCACCGCCAGGATCAGCGCGCCGATCAGTGTCCCGGACGCCTTGCCGGTACCACCCGCCAGACTCGCCCCACCGATGACCACTGCGGCGATGGCGTCCAGCTCGTACCCCTGCGCGGCCTGCGGCTGCGCGGAGGACAGCCGCGACGCGAGCACGATGCCCGCGGCGGCGGCGAACAGCCCGGACAGTGCGTAGATCGCCAGCTTCTGCTTCTTCACCCGCAGTCCGGAGAGCCGGGCCGCCTCCTCGTTGCCGCCGATCGCGTACATGGAGCGCCCCAGGTACGTACGGCCGAGGATGAACGCGGTGACGAGCCCCATGGCCACCATCACCAGCACGGGCACCGGCAGCCAGCCGCCCAGCGTGTCACCGAGGTGCGAGACCGAGTCGGGGAACGCGATCGGCGAACCCTGGGAGATCACCAGGGACAGACCGCGCCCCACCGACAGCATGGCGAGCGTCGCGATGAACGGCGGCAGTTTGCCGTAAGAGATCAGGAAGCCGTTGACCAGGCCACACGCGATGCCGGTGACGACGGCCAGGACGACAGCTATCGCGACCGGCACGCCCTCCGAAGTGGCCGCCCAGGCAAGGACGGTGGCCGACAGGGCGGCGACGGAACCGACCGACAGGTCGATGCCCGCCGAGACGATCACGAAGGTGACGCCGAAGGCGAGGACGGCGGTCACGGCCGCCTGGACGCCCACGTTGAGCAGGTTGTCCGTCGTCAGGAAGTCGCCGGAGAGCGCCGACATCGCGATGACGAGGACGATGAGCGCGGTCAGCGCGCCGTTGTCGAGCAGGACGCGGCGCAGGCCGCTCGTGGCGCCACTCGCGCCCGTCGTGCTCTTGAGCGTGTCAGTGGCCACGGGAGCCCTCCACAGCAGTAGTTCCGGTAGTTCCAGTAGTTCCGGTAGTTCCAGTGGTTCCAACAGCGGTGGGTGTGCTGACGGCGAGTGCCATCACGGAGTCCTGGGTGGCCTCGGCGGCCGTGAGTTCACCGGCGATCCGGCCCTGCGCCATCACCAGCACCCGGTCGCTCATACCGAGCACCTCGGGCAGATCGCTGGAGATCATCAGTACGGCGGCACCGGCGGCCGTCAGCTCGTTGATCAGCTGGTAGATCTCGACCTTGGCGCCGACGTCGATACCGCGCGTCGGCTCGTCGAGGATCAGCACCCTGGTGTTCGCGAGCAGCCACTTGCCGATGACGACCTTCTGCTGGTTGCCACCGGAGAGGGTGCGCACATGCTGGCCGAGCCCGGCCATCCGTACGCCCAGCTGCTCGGCGACCTTCGCGGCGGCGGCCCGCTGCCCCCTGAGGTCGACCAGCCCGCCCCGGGTCGCGGCCCGCAGGGTGACCAGTCCGAGGTTCTCCTCGACGGAGGCGCCGAGCACCAGCCCCTGCCCCTTGCGGTCCTCGGGCACGAGCCCGATCCCGGCCTCCATGGCGGCCCCGACGTCGCTCCCGCGCACCGCGGCGCCCGCGACCGACACGGACCCCCTGTCGTACGGGTCGGCACCGAACACCGCGCGCGCGACCTCCGTACGCCCGGCCCCCACCAGCCCCGCGACACCGACGACCTCGCCGGCCCGCACCTCGAAGCTCACGTTGTGGAAGACACCGTCCCGGGTGAGCCCGTCCACCTTGAGGAGAGCGGCGCCCGCCTCGGCGGCCTCCCGCGGGTACTGCTGTTCGATCGACCGCCCGACCATCAGCCGTACGAGCTCGTCCTCGGGGGTGTCGGCGGGCACCTGCCCGACGCTCCTACCGTCCCGGATCACCGTCACCCGGTCTCCCAGCGCGGCGATCTCCTCCAGGTGATGGGTGATGAAGACGATCCCCACGCCGTCCTCGCGCAGCTTCCGCACGATCGCGAACAGCTTCTCGACCTCCTCGGAGGTGAGGACCGCGGTCGGCTCGTCCATGATCAGGACGCGTGCGTTCAGGCTCAGTGCCTTCGCGATCTCGACCATCTGGAGCCGCGCGATACCGAGTTCACGCACACGCGCGCGTGGAGACACGTTCACACCCACGCGCTCCAGGAGCACGGCGGCCCCGGCCTCCATCCGCTTGCGGTCGATCATCCCGTAGCGGCGCGGCTGCCGCCCCAGGAAGATGTTCTCGGCGACCGTCAGATCGGGTACCAGGTTGAACTCCTGGTAGATGGTGGCGATCCCGAGTCGCTCGGAATCCTGCGCCCCGTGGATGCGTGTCTCCTCGCCGTCGACGAGGACTCGGCCGGCATCGGGGCGGTAGGCGCCGGAGAGCATCTTGATGAGGGTGCTCTTGCCCGCGCCGTTCTCCCCGAGCAGTACGTGCACCTCGCCGCGGCGCAGCTCGAAGTCGACGCCGTCGAGCGCGACCACGCCGGGGAAGGACTTACGTATGCCTTCGATGCGCAGCAACTCGTCCGTGTTGCTCACGACTGGCTCCTGTTCGTCACGGGGGGCTGTTCGGATGAGGTCGGGGCCGGCTCACCGCACGACCGCCGTACGACGAGGTGCGCGGCCAGCGTCACGGACTGCGGAGGGCGGCCGTCGATCACGTCGACCAGCGCCCGGACGGCGGCCCGCCCCAGTTCGCCGGTCGGCTGCGCGATGGCCGTGACGGGCGGATCGGTGTGCACGAACCACGGGATGTCGTCGAAGGCGGCGAGCGCGATGTCCTGCGGAACGCGCATCCCGCGCGCGCGTACGGCGTCCAGCGCGCCCAGAGCCATCAGGTTGTCGGCCGCGAACACGACCTCGGGAGGCTCGGCCAGGTCGAGGAAGGCATCGGTCACCCGGCGCCCGCTCTCGGCCTGGAAGTCGCCCTGCCCGATGTAGGCGTCGGGGAGGGGGAGCCCGTACTCGGCCAGGGCCTCTCTGAAGGCCTCGACGCGCTCACTGCCGGTGGTGGTGGCCGCCGGGCCCGCGATGATCGCGAGCCGCCGGTGGCCGAGCCCGTACAGGTGGGAGACGAGATCGCGGACCGCCGGACGCCCGTCCGCCCGGACGACCGGCACGTCCACGCCCGGGATCCAGCGGTCCACGAAGACCATCGGGGTGCCTCCGCGCGCGGCGTCCAGCATCAGCGGGGAGCCGCCGTCGGTGGGGGAGACGAGGAGACCGTCGATACGGCGGTCGAGGAGCGTCCGTACGTGGTGGTCCTGGAGTTCGGGGCGTTCGTCGGCGTTGCCGATGATCACGCTGTAGCCGAGGGCGCGGGCCTCCTCCTCGACCGAGCGGGCCAGGGTCGTGAAGTACGGGTTCATGACGTCGCTGATGACCAGGCCGAGGGTGCGGGTCTGGTCGGTGCGCAGCGATCGGGCGACGGCGTTCGGGCGGTAGCCCAGCGCCTCGACAGCGGACAGTACGCGCGTGCGTGCGTCGTCGCTGACCGACGGATGGTCGTTCAGGACACGCGACACCGTGGCGACGGACACGCCCGCCTCGGCGGCGACGTCCTTGATGCTCGCCATCGCCGGACCACCTCCTTGTGGCTCCGTGGAATCGTTTACACGACTGACTGGAGACAGATTGGAATCGATTACAGGCGTGTAAATCAAGCCCCTGGCCGGTTCCCGATACCGGATCGTGATGAGTGGCGCCCAGAGGAACGGCCGCGCCGGGCACCCCGGCGCCCGCGTCCTGCGGTCGCGGACCCTGGCGGGCCGGTGCCAGGCTGGACGTACGGAGCAGTTCTCTCTCGCCGACCAGGTCCGTCACGGGCCGGAGCGGAGGAGCCATGACGGCAACGACTCGGAACGACGTCCCCACCGCGCTCGAAGGCGATGGCGTGGAGTTGCGTACGCAGGTGATCGGCGGGGGCTTCTCGGTCGGCTACGTGACCCTGCCGCAGGGCACGGACATGGGCCCGGCGTTCAAGGGCCTGCCCGACGACTCCTGCCAGTGCCCGCACTGGGGCTACCTGCTCAAGGGCCGGCTGCTCATGCACACCGAGGAGGGCGACGAGACGTACGAGGCGGGACAGGCGTACTACTGGGCGCCCGGCCATGTGCCGGTGGCCCTTGAGGACTGCGAGTTCGTGGAGTTCTCCCCGACGGAGGACTTCCGGACGGTGGTGGACCACGTCAAGTCCGCCATGGGGTGACGCCTTTGGGCGAGGTCGGCAGGCCGTCAGTCCACAGAGCCCGGCGGTCTGTCAGTGCGGGGCGGTAGCGTCGGATCATGTCGATTCAGGTGGGCGGTCCGAAGCAGGCGGCGCAGGGGGAACGGCACCTGGCCGTCCTCGAAGGCGTCCTGGAGCGGATCACGTACGCCAACGAGGACAACGGCTACACGGTCGCCCGGGTCGACACCGGCCGCGGCGCCGGCGACCTCCTCACCGTCGTGGGCGCGCTGCTCGGCGCCCAGGTCGGCGAGTCCCTGCGGATGGAGGGGCGTTGGGGCTCCCACCAGCAGTACGGCAAACAGTTCACGGTGGAGAACTACACGACCGTCCTGCCCGCCACCGTCCAGGGCATCCGCCGCTATCTCGGCTCGGGCCTGGTCAAGGGCATCGGCCCGATCTTCGCCGACCGGATCACCCAGCACTTCGGCCTGGACACCCTCCGGATCATCGAGGAGGAGCCCAAGCGCCTCATTGAGGTGCCGGGCCTCGGCCCGAAACGTACCAAAAAAATCGCCGACGCCTGGGACGAACAGAAGGCGATCAAGGAGGTCATGCTCTTCCTCCAGACCGTCGAGGTCTCCACATCCATCGCCGTGCGCATCTACAAGAAGTACGGCGACGCCTCGATCTCCGTCGTCAAGAACCAGCCCTACCGCCTCGCCTCCGACGTCTGGGGCATCGGCTTCCTCACCGCCGACAAGATCGCCCAGTCCGTCGGCATCCCGCACGACAGCCCCGAGCGCGTCAAGGCGGGCCTCCAGTACGCCCTTTCGCAAGCCACCGACCAGGGCAACTGCTACCTCCCCGAGGAACGGCTGATCGCGGACGCGGTGAAGCTCCTCCAGGTCGACACGGGCCTCGTCATCGAGTGCCTCGCCGAACTCGCGGCGCCCCCGGAGGAGGGCGAGGACCCGGGAGTCGTACGGGAGAAGGTCCCCGGCCCCGACGGCGACTCGGAACCCGTGACGGCCGTCTACCTGGTCCCCTTCCACCGCGCCGAACTATCCCTCTCCGCCCAGCTGTTGCGCCTCCTGCGCACCGGCGAGGACCGGATGCCCGCCTTCCACGACGTGGCCTGGGACAAGGCGCAGGCATGGCTCAAGGGGCGTACGGGGGCCGACCTGGCCCCCGAGCAGGAGGCGGCCGTCCGGCTCGCGCTGACGCGGAAGGTCGCCGTCCTCACCGGCGGACCGGGCTGCGGCAAGTCCTTCACGGTCCGCTCGATCGTGGAGCTGGCGCGCGCCAAGAAGGCCAAGGTCGTCCTGGCCGCCCCGACCGGCCGCGCCGCCAAGCGCCTCGCCGAACTCACCGGCGCCGAGGCCTCCACCGTCCACCGCCTCCTGGAACTGAAGCCCGGCGGCGACGCGGCCTACGACAGGGACCGCCCGCTCGACGCCGACCTCGTGGTCGTGGACGAGGCCTCGATGCTGGACCTGCTGCTCGCCAACAAGCTGGCCAAGGCGGTCGCGCCGGGCGCGCACCTTCTGTTCGTCGGAGACGTGGACCAACTCCCCAGTGTCGGCGCCGGCGAGGTCCTGCGGGACCTGCTGGCCGACGGCAGCCCGGTCCCCGCCGTCCGGCTCACCAAGGTCTTCCGGCAGGCCCAGCAGTCGGGCGTCGTGACGAACGCGCACCGGATCAACTCCGGGCAGCATCCGGTCACCGACGGCATGAAGGACTTCTTCCTCTTCGTCGAGGACGACACGGAGGAGGCCGGCCGGCTGACCGTGGATGTGGCCGCACGACGAATTCCGGCCAAGTTCGGCCTCGATCCCCGGCGGGACGTCCAGGTGCTCGCGCCGATGCACCGGGGACCGGCGGGCGCCGGAAACCTCAACGGGCTGCTCCAGCAGGCGATCACACCGGGGCGCCCGGACCTCCCCGAGAAGCGGTTCGGCGGCCGGGTCTTCCGGATCGGAGACAAGGTCACGCAGATCCGCAACAACTACGACAAGGGCGAGAACGGCGTCTTCAACGGCACGGTCGGCGTCGTCACCTCGCTCGACGAGGTGGAACAGCGCCTCACCGTGCTGACGGACGAGGACGAGGAAGTGCCGTACGACTTCGATGAACTGGACGAACTCGCCCACGCGTACGCCGTGACCATCCACCGCTCGCAGGGCAGCGAGTACCCGGCGGTGGTCGTCCCGGTCACCACGGGCGCGTGGATGATGCTCCAGCGCAACCTTTTGTATACGGCCGTCACCCGGGCGAAGAAGCTGGTGGTGCTGGTCGGTTCACGCAAGGCGATAGGCCAGGCGGTGCGCACGGTGTCGGCGGGGAGGCGTTGCACGGCACTGGACTTCCGGCTGAGGTCGTAGCCCGCAGCGATCGAAAAAAATGATCGATCAAATGAGTCACAAAGGTCACACAGCACTTCCGGAACCAGGGCGAAGGGGGGCAGGATGAGTAAGTTGGCGGCACTCAGTGCCGTCAATAGGCCCAATGGTCGACCCCGAGTGCACTCTCCTGCGCCAAATGGGGGATGGTAGAGACAGTCAGGGCACCTCGAAGAAGAGGCACTACGTCGGTGAGGGATGACGTGAGCGAGCACACCAACAACGCTGTAGTACTGCGGTTCGGCGATGGCGAGTACACCTACCCGGTGATCGACAGCACCGTCGGCGACAAGGGCTTCGACATCGGGAAGCTCCGCGCTCAGACCGGTCTGGTGACGTTGGACAGCGGCTACGGCAATACGGCCGCCTATAAATCCGCAGTCACCTACCTCGACGGCGAGCAGGGCATCCTCCGGTACCGCGGCTACCCGATCGAGCAGCTGGCCGAGCGCTCCACCTTCCTTGAGGTGGCGTTCCTGCTGATCAACGGTGAGCTTCCGACCGTGGACGAGCTCGCCGTGTTCAGGAACGAGATCACGCAGCACACCCTGCTGCACGAGGACGTCAAGAACTTCTACCGCGGCTTCCCGCGCGATGCCCACCCGATGGCGATGCTGTCGTCGGTCGTCTCCGCACTGTCGACCTTCTACCAGGACAGCCACAACCCGTTCGACGAGAAGCAGCGCAACCTCTCGACGATCCGGCTGCTCGCCAAGCTTCCGACGATCGCCGCGTACGCGTACAAGAAGTCGATCGGTCACCCCTTCGTCTACCCGCGCAACGACCTCGGTTACGTCGAGAACTTCCTCCGTATGACGTTCTCGGTGCCGGCGCAGGAGTACGACCTCGACCCGGTCGTCGTCTCCGCCCTCGACAAGCTGCTGATCCTGCACGCCGACCACGAGCAGAACTGTTCGACGTCGACGGTCCGTCTGGTCGGCTCCTCGCAGGCGAACATGTTCGCGTCGATCTCGGCCGGCATCTCCGCGCTCTGGGGCCCGCTGCACGGCGGCGCCAACCAGTCGGTGCTGGAGATGCTGGAGGGCATCCAGGCCAACGGCGGCGATGTCGACTCCTTCATCCGCAAGGTGAAGAACAAGGAGGACGGCGTCCGCCTGATGGGCTTCGGCCACCGGGTGTACAAGTCCTTCGACCCGCGCGCGAAGATCATCAAGGCTGCCGCGCACGACGTCCTCTCGGCCCTCGGTAAGTCCGACGAGCTGCTGGACATCGCGCTGAAGCTGGAGGAGCACGCGCTCTCCGACGACTACTTCGTCTCGCGCAACCTCTACCCGAACGTCGACTTCTACACGGGTCTCATCTACCGCGCGATGGGCTTCCCGACCGAGATGTTCACGGTCCTGTTCGCCCTCGGCCGCCTCCCGGGCTGGATCGCCCAGTGGCACGAGATGATCAAGGAGCCGGGTTCCCGCATCGGCCGTCCGCGCCAGATCTACACGGGCGTGGTGGAGCGCGACTTCGTGCCGGTCGAGCAGCGCTGAGAGCTCCGCAGGAGGTGCGGCACTGAGGCTGCGGGTCCGCCGTGGCTGGTCGCTCCCCCACTCTCGGCTTCTCCCCCCAGGCCTTAAGGCCTGGGGGGAGAAGCCGAGAGTG